>NZ_NFKO01000045.1:0-12561 GCF_002160435.1 Pseudoflavonifractor sp. An176
CCCCCTCAGCGGCCCCACCCAGCGCCCCCCAGACCTCAACCTCAGCCCAAGACCTGCTGTCTGCGCCAGCAAGTGCTGGACAGCCTGGAGCAGTGGCAGCTGGCCCGACTGCTCAGCCGCCGGGCAGGCAAGCAGAGCCGCCAAATGTCCAACGTGGCCGCCCAGCTCCACCAGCAGGCCAAGCAGCTCTCGGCGGCCTACTTTCTCCAATCCGGGGTGCGCTATTGGCCCGTGGCCCAGCTCACCGCCCCCCGGATGACCACCTACGTAGGGGGCCTGCGCCAGCTCTATCAGCGCAACCAGGCCCTCACCCAGGAGTTCCAGACCTGCCGGGCCAAGGCGGGCAGCCCCGACCTTGCCCAACTCTATGGCCAACTGGCCCAGGAGGGCGTGAAGCGGGCGGCCCTGCTGCGCCAACTGCTGGAACAGACCGGGATGTGACCTTGCACATTCCCCCGACACCATGCTATACTAAAGTCCGACGGCATTCGGCCGCCGGACTTTTTCAACAAAGGAAGCGATCTGTGTGGAACACGTAGTAAATGACGCCGTGGAACAGGCTCTGGCCCTGCTGGCCATTGACAGCCCCTCCGGCTACACCGAAACGGTGGCACAATATGCATACAATCATCTGAAAGACCTGGGTTTTGAACCTCAATACACCCGGAAAGGGGCCGTTCTGGTAAACCTCACCCCCAACCTGCCACAGGACAACGGCCTGCTGCTGCTGGCCCACCTGGACACCCTGGGCGGCATGATCTCCCGCATCACCGGAGAAGGCCGCATCCACATTGTCAACGTGGGCGGCCTGCGCCCCCACAACTGCGAGGGGGAGAATGTGCGCATCCGCACCCGGGATGGCAAGGTGTACACCGGCACCTTCCAGCTCCACAATCCCTCTGCCCACGTCAACCCCGACTACGCCGACACCCCCCGCACCTTCGACACCATGGAAGTGGTGCTGGACGAAGAGGTGGAGAGCCGGGAGGACGTGAAGGCCCTGGGCATCTCCAACGGGGATGTGGTGTGCTTTGACCCCCGCACCACCGTCACCCCCTCGGGGTACATCAAGAGCCGCTTCTTGGACGATAAGCTGTCTGCTGGTATCCTCCTGGCCCTGGCCCGCCAGGTGGCCCATGGGGACGTGACCCCCTCCCGGCCGGTGTGGCTCCACCTCACCGGATACGAGGAAGTGGGCCACGGCGGCTCCACCTCCGTCCCCGCTGGCATCACCGACGTGGTGGCGGTGGACATGGGCTGCGTGGGCGACAACCTGGAGGGCGAGGAGCGCAAGGTGTCCATCTGCGCCAAGGACGGCCGCTCCCCCTATGACTACGCCCTCACCAGCCAGCTCATTGAAGCGGCCAAAAAGGGCGGCGCAGACTACGCCGTGGACATCTTCACCAACTATGGCTCGGACGCCGACGCCACCCTCTCCGCCGGGTACGAGGTGCGCCACGGCCTCATCGGCCCTGGTGTCTTCGCCTCCCACGGCTACGAGCGCAGCCACAAAAAGGGCGTGCTGAGCACCTTGAAGCTACTGGATGCCTTTGTGGGATAATGAAACGGTAAAAAAGGGAGATGCAAGGCTGGCCTTGCATCTCCCTTTGATTTTCACATAAAAAGTGTGTTGACCGCCCGGCTGCACCCGAGCGGTCAACATTAGTTGAACGAATCTCTTGGGGCTAACCGTCATGCAACAGCGCCCTTTTCATGTTCATTATAGCCACCCCTTCCCTGGTTGTCAATGCCCAGCGGGGATGGCTTCCAGTCCAAAAAACAAGGTGCCAAAATAGGCACCTTGTTTTTTGCTCTTATTGGAAGTTCTGCAAAGCCTCAGCATCCCGGGCCTTCTGCTCCTCCAGGGCCTGCTTGAGCAGCATGTCCTTCACCTTCATCAATCGGGTGGTGGTGGAGCGGTCGTTCTCATCCAGCTTCATGGTGATATACCGGATGGCCTCCTGGGTGTTGGGAATCATCACGTATTCCAGGGCGTTGACCCGGCGGCGGGTCTTTTCGATCTCCTCGGCCAGCAGCTGGGCCGTCTTTTCAATCTGGGCCAGCTTGAGCATGGACTGGAACACATCGCCCAGGGCCTCCACAGCGGAGTCCAGCTCGCCGGAGGTGGTGGCAAAGCCGTAGGGGAAGATGTCCGAGGTGTCGCTGGTGCGGGTCTTGTAGGTGTAGGTGGGCACGTTGACGCTCATCACATTGCGGAAGCTCATGTCCAGCTCCACGCTCTGCTTGGGGTACATCAGCGCCTGCTCCATGGCCGCCCCGCTCATGAGAGCGGAGGCCACGGTGAAGGAGCCGTGCACCCGCATCAGCTCCTCCTCCACCTGGCTGCGCAGGGCGCGCACCTCCCGCACGGTGTCCAGAAACTGCTTCATCAGCTCGTCCCGCTTGTCTTTGAGCAGCTTGTGGCCCCGCTGGGCGGTCTTCAGCTTGCGTTTTAAGCGGGTGAGCTCCATTCGGGTGGGATTGACAACGGTGGCAGCCATTGTTTATCCCTCCTTCTTGGGCAGGTACTTGTCGATATACTCCGGCTTGATGCGCTTGAGCTCCGCCTTGGGCAGGATGGACAGCAGCTCCCAACCCAGGTCCAGGGTCTCCTCAATGGAGCGGTTGGTCTCATAACCCTGGTTGACATAGCGCTTTTCAAACTCATCGGCGAACTTGGCGTACAGCAGATCGGTGGGGGTCAGAGCGGCCTCACCCAGAATGGACATCAGCTCCTTGTTGTCCTTACCGGTGGAGTAGGCGGCAAAGAGCTGGTTCATGGTGTTGGCGTGGTCCTCGCGGGTCTTGCCCTCGCCGATACCCTTGTCCTTCAGACGGGACAGAGAGGGCAGCACGTCCACGGGGGGATTGATGCCCTGGCGGTAGAGGGCACGGGAGAGGATGATCTGGCCCTCGGTGATATATCCGGTCAGGTCGGGGATGGGGTGGGTCTTGTCATCCTCGGGCATGGTGAGGATGGGGATCATGGTGATGGAACCGGGCTTGCCCAGCTGACGGCCGGCACGCTCGTACATGGTGGCCAGGTCGGTGTACAGGTAGCCGGGGAAGCCACGGCGGCCGGGCACTTCCTTCTTGGCAGCCGACACCTCACGCAGGGCCTCGGCGTAGTTGGTGATGTCGGTCAAAATGACCAGCACGTGCATACCCTTCTCAAAGGCCAGATACTCGGCGGCGGTCAGGGCCATACGGGGGGTGGAGATACGCTCCACGGCGGGGTCGTTGGCCAGGTTGGTGAACAGCACGGTGCGGTCGATGGCGCCGGTGCGCTTGAACTCCTGGACGAAGTACTCGGACTCCTCGTAGGTGATACCGATGGCGGCGAACACCACGGCGAAGTTGCCGGCGTCGTCGCCCAACACACGGGCCTGACGGGCGATCTGAGCGGCCAGCTGGGCGTGGGGCAGACCGGAGCCGGAGAAGATGGGCAGCTTCTGGCCACGCACCAGGGTGTTCAGACCGTCAATGGTGGACACACCGGTCTGGATGAACTCGTTGGGGTAGTCCCGGGCGGCGGGGTTCATGGGCAGGCCGTTGATGTCCCGGTACTCCTCGGCCAGGATCTCGGGGCCGCCGTCAATGGGACGGCCCATGCCGTTGAACACACGGCCCAGCATGTCGCCGGACACACCCAGCTGGAGGGGGTGGCCCAGGAAACGCACCTTGGACTGGGCCAGGTTGATGCCGGCGGCGGACTCGAACAGCTGCACCACAGCGGTGTCGCCGTTGACCTCCAGCACCTTACCACGGCGGATGCCGCCGTCGGGCAGCTCGACCTCCACCAGTTCGTCATAGGTGACGTTTTCCACCATCTTCACCATCATCAGGGGAGAGACGATCTCCTGAATGGTTCTATATTCACGAATCACAGGGTATCACCCGCCTTTTCCACAACTTCGTCGATTTCCCGCTCCATCTGCACCCGGATGTCGGCGTACTCCTGCTGGTACTGCTCCACGGGCACGGACTTAGCGCGGCCAATGCGCTCCCGGGCGGGGATGCCAAACAGCTCCATGGTGGGAGCGCCCTTGGCGATGGCGGCCCGGCACAGCTTGTCATAGTTCAGAATCATGGCCAGCAGCTGGGCCTGGCGGTCATAGCTGGAGTAGGAGTCCACGTCCATAAAGGAGTTTTGCTGGAGGAAGTCCTCACGCACCATACGGGCGGACTCCAGGGTCAGCTGGTCATTGGGGGACAGGGAGTCCTTACCAACCAGCTGCACAATCTCGTTGAGGCTGGCCTCGCTCTGCAGCAAGCTCATGGCCTGCTCCCGGTTGGCCATAAACTCCGGGCCCAGATTCTCGTCAAACCAGGGCTTCAGGGAGTCCAGGTACAGGGAGTAGGAGTTGAGCCAGTTGATGGCGGGGAAGTGGCGCTTGTAGGCCAGCTGGGCGTCCAGAGCCCAGAACACCTTGACGATACGCATGGTGCCCTGGCTGACGGGCTCGGACAGGTCGCCGCCGGGAGGGGACACGGCGCCCACGGCGGTCAGAGAACCACGGCGGTCGTCGCTGCCCAGGCAGGACACGGAGCCGGCCCGCTCGTAGAACTGGGCCAGACGGGAGGCCAGGTAGGCGGGGTAGCCCTCTTCGCCGGGCATCTCTTCCAGACGGCCGGACATCTCACGCAGAGCCTCGGCCCAGCGGGAGGTGGAGTCGGCGATGACGGCCACGTCGTAGCCCATGTCACGGAAGTACTCGGCGATGGTGATGCCGGTGTAAATGGAGGCCTCACGGGCAGCCACGGGCATGTCGGAGGTGTTGGCAATGAGCACGGTCCGCTTCATCAGGGACTCGCCGGTGCGGGGGTCGATGAGTTCGGGGAACTCACGAAGCACGTCGGTCATCTCGTTGCCACGCTCGCCGCAGCCAATGTAGATGACGATGTCCACGTCAGACCACTTGGCCACGGCGTGCTGCATCACGGTCTTGCCGGAGCCGAAGGGGCCGGGGATGGCGGCGGTGCCGCCCTTGGCCACGGGGAAGCAGGTGTCCACAATCCGCTGTCCGGTGGACAGGGGACGGACGGGGGGATACTTGCGCTTATAGGGACGGCCCACACGCACGGGCCAGCGCTGGCTCATGGTGATCTCCACGTCGGTGCCGTCCTCACGGGTCAGGACAGCCACCACGGTCTTCACGTTGTAGGAGCCAGCGGGGGTGACGCTCTTCAGAGTGCCCTTGAGGTAGGGGGGCACCATGATCTTGTGGAGCACCACGGGGGTCTCGGGGACGGTGCCGATGACATCGCCGCCCTCCACCTGATCGCCCACCTTGGCCACGGGAGTGAACTCCCACAGCTTCTCGGGGTCAATGGGGGGAACCTCCACGCCACGGGGCAGGTTGTTGCCCCCCACCTTCTTCATGATCTCCTCCAGGGGTCGCTGGATTCCATCGTAGATATTCTCAATCATGCCGGGGCCCAGCTCCACGCTCATGGGGTAACCGGTGGTTACCACCTCGGCGCCGGGGCCCAGGCCGGAGGTCTCCTCATAGACCTGAATGGAGGCGGCATCCCCGTTCATGGTGAGGATCTCACCGATGAGGCGCTGGGGACCCACACGGACCACGTCGGACATGTTGGCGTCCGACAGGCCGGTGGCCACCACCAGGGGGCCGGAGACCTTAACTACTTTACCCATATCGTCGAAACCTTCCTTCTAGGTTTTGATTTTTGTGTATTCAAAC
Source organism: Pseudoflavonifractor sp. An176 (assembly GCF_002160435.1). NCBI lineage: Bacteria > Bacillati > Bacillota > Clostridia > Eubacteriales > Oscillospiraceae > Pseudoflavonifractor > Pseudoflavonifractor sp. An176. The sequence goes on from NZ_NFKO01000045.1 coordinate 5,706, forward strand.
ACGCCATGGCAATGCCGAGACATAACGGCAAGTGGTATGACGGAGCAATTTTGTGTCAGACCGAGGCGTGGCTTTGCAGAAATCCTTTGTGGATTTCAAAAAGTCACAACGATGGTATGGCGCAAAAGGGCCCGTCAGAACCGCAGCCGTCATGGCGAGGGATTGCCCCATCAAAGAATGTCTGCGCCTACGGCACGCTCCACTGCCTTCTTGATGTTGCGCATGCCAATGCCCTGGCTGCCCTCTTTGCCGGGAATGAGAATGATGGCAGGGGTCAGGGCGTCCTTGTAGCGGGCGATGTCGCTGTCCATACTGGCCGCCAGGGTCTCGGTGAGATAGATAATCCCGTAGTTCTCCTTGGCGATGGTGTGGAGGGTGGTGCGGGCCTGGTCCACGCTGTCCACCGGGAAGGCGGCCAGCCCTAAGGCCTTGAAGCCCAACACGCTGTCCTTGTCGCCGATGACGGCGATCTGATAACGAGCCATGTCCCTTCCCCTCCTTTAACCGTAGGTCCGGCGCAGACGCTGCCGGATGGTGTCTCCGTCCAGGCCCGCCATACGGCCGGACAAAATGATGCGAATGGCGGTCATCTCCGCCTGTCGGGCGTAGAGGTAGCCCACAATGGGCTGCTCGCCAAAGGCCACCCGGCGGCCTGCCCCCAGGTAGTCCATGACGGCATCGTCGCACTGCCGCTCAAAGTCGGTCAGCGCCCCGGAGCCGGGGGCGGACAGAGCGGAGCCCGTGGCAGCGGCCTGGGAGAGGGGACTGGTGCGGAACAGGCCCGCCAGCTCGTCCCCCCGGGCAGTGGCCAGGGTACGGGCGGGGACATTGCCCCCGGGCACCAGCACCTGCTGGAGAAAATCCATGCCCTTGTTCAGCCGGGATGCCCGGACGCAGGAGCGCAGGTTGGCCACGTCAATGGTCAGGGCCACGTAGCCCTCCAGGAACTTGCTGTCCGCCTGACGGGCCATGGCAGTGAGCTCCTCAAAGTAGGCCCGGTCCAGGATGAAGTCGGACAGCTGGGGGTCGCCGGTGGCACCCAGGGTCTCCCGGGCACGGGCCACACCCCGGCGGAAGATGTCGGAGCAGCCCCGCAGATCCTCCCGGCTGTAGTCCTCCGCCAGACGGCGGGGGTCGTACCGGCCGCCCCCCACCAGCAGGGACTCCTGGTTTGACCCCAGGGCTTCCCCCTTCACCAGCACCTTGGCATTGTGGTAGTCGTAGCTGCACCGGAACACATCCAGCAGCGCCCGGTTGCCCACAGCACTGCTCAAATCGTGGAACAGGTCGGTCTGGGCCTTGGAGAGCATCTCCTCAATGCCCCCTGCCGTCACCTGCCCCAGGTCTTCATATCCGCACTCGGTGAGCACCTTGGCAGCCTCGGAAAGCTCCCGGGCCTCAATCATCCGCTCCATGCGCTCATGGTTGAGCAGTCGGTTCTCCATGGCGTGGATGCGGGCGGATATGGTCAAATAATCCAAATCTTTCTCGTGTGACATGGTTGATTTCCCCCTTTCTGAAATGATGTGTGAAAGGGTCTGCATCAACCGAAGAGCACGTCTGCCACCTGGGTGGACAGGGTGTTCCGCTGCAGCCGCACCAGGGTCTCAAAGGTGCAGTTGACCTCCACCACCCCGTCGCTGAGGATGAAGCCGCCCTGCATGGGGCGGGTCTCCTGGGACAGGGTCAGCTGGCCCTTGTCCCCCAGCTTCTGGTTGGCGGCCACCACCACCGCCTTGCCCAACCGGGCCCGATCGGCAGCGGAGAAGATGAGGGCCTCGGTGCCCTTGGAGGCAGCCTGGGCGGCCAGATCGGCCAGCAGAGCCACGCACTTCTCCTGGGGCAGCTGGGTGAGCTTTTTCATGGCCAGCTGGAAGGCCTCTTCCACGACCTCCTGCTTGGCCCGCAGCACTTCCTTGCGGCACTCCAGCTGGGCCACGCTGGCCAGCCGCTCGCCCCGCTCGGCAGCAGCCTTCTCGCCCCGGGCCAGGATGTCGTCGGCCTCGGCCTTGGCCTGAGCCTGATACTCAGCGGTGATCTTCTCCGCCTCGGCCTGGGCCGCTGCCAGCACGTCGTCGATTTCCCGCTGGGCATCGCTGCTGATGCGGTCTATGATCTTCTTGATTCCGTCCATAGTCTACCTCTCAGCTCAGAAGCCGAACATGATCATCAGGAAGGAGATGAGCAGGGACAAAATGGCGTAGAACTCCACGATGATACACAGCACCATGCCCTTGGACCAGTCGTTGGGGTTCTTGGCCACGATGTTCACCGAAGCGGCGGCCACACGGCCCTGGGCAATGCCGGAGAGCAGACCACCCAGTGCCATGGGTAGGCAGGCGGCCAGAATCAGCAGGCCGTTGGCCACGCTCAGCTGGGCCACGGTGCCGTCAAACAGGCCCATCTTCATCAGGGCCAAAAAGCCGATGACCAGGCCGTATAGACCCTGGGTGCCGGGGATGACCTGCAGGATCATGCACTTGGAGAACTGAGAGGGATCCTCGGACAACAGGCCGGCGGCGGCCTCACCGGCCAGACCGGTACCCTTGGCGGAACCGACGCAGGCCAGGCCTGCAGCCAGAGCAGCACCCAGAAATCCAAAGAAGGGACCGGCATACATGGTCAGAAATTCGCTGATATACATATTATTTTTCCTCCTCAATATCGACGTACTTGGTGTTGATTTCCAACGGACGCCAGGGACGTCCGCCTTCCTGATAAAATTGTTTGAAAAATTCCAGATATTGCAGTCGGGACGTGTGTACATAGGTACCAATGACATTGAGCCCGATGTTGAAGCTATGTCCCAGCAGGAAGATGATGAAGAAAATTGGGATCCCCAGCGCCGGGGGCAGCCCGCTGCCGGGCATGGCCGCCAGGATGTTGAACACCTGGCCGATGACCGAGCCGGCCAACATCATCACCATCAAGCGGGAGTAGGAGAGGATGTCTCCAAAATAGCCGGTGACACCGTTGTACACCGCACCGATCACCGCACCCAGCTTCCCGCCGATGCCCTTGGCCCCCCGGGCCTGGCCCAGCAGCATCAAACAGCCCACGATCAGCACCACCGGGTAGCCCGACACATTGCCGATGCCCAAGGCAAACAGGGCGATGCCCACAAAGATGACCCACCAGGATCCCACGTCCAGCACCGCATCCAGCACCTTGCCGTCCCGGCACAGCATCCAGAACTTCACCGCCATGCCCACCACGATCTGAACCAGGCCTACCACCAGGGAGAACACCAGCACACTCATGGGATCGCCCATGACGTTGAGCAGCGGGCCGGGTACGCCGCTGCCCTCGGGCGCCGACAAAAACGGAATCACCGGCTGGGGCAAGCCCAGCATCCCGGTAAACTGCACCAAAAAGTCGGAGAAAAAGCCACCGGTGAGCAGGCCGATCACCGCAGAGGAAATGCCGCACATGATCATCAGCCGCACCAGCTGACCGAATCCCCCCTTGGGACGGATCCGCCACTGGATGAATGCGGTGACGGCGGCCAGGATCAGGCCGTAGCCCAAATCGGCAAACATAAAGCCAAAGAAAAACACATAAAAGGGCATCATCAGCCCATTGGGATCCACTCCGTCATAGGCGGGCAGGGAGTACATGGTGGTAATGGTGGTCAGCGGCTCGGTGAGCCGGTTGCTCTTGAGCTTCACCGGCACCGTGGGATACTCCTCCCGCTCCGGCGCCCGGATGTCCCAGGCGCAGACATAGCCCCTCAGGGCCTGTCCCAGCGCCTCTACGTCGGGGTCGGGCACCCAGCCCTCCAGATAGAAGGCACATTCCGAATCCACCAGTCGACCCTTGGCCTCCTCCCGAGCGATGTCCTGAGCCACCCGGTCCAGGCACAGACGCAGAGCGTCCCGGTGGGGGGCAAAGGAGGCGATGTGCTCTTTGGCCTCATCCATCTTCTGGGCCACCACCGCCAGCTGGTTGTCCAGCTGCCGGTCATTGTCCGCCGCCGTCCCTGTCCAGCCCCGGAGGTTGGAGCGGGAGAAGCCAAACTCCCGCATGGTCTCACAGCAAAGCTCCTCCACATCGCTGTGACAGATGAGGAGGAAGTACTGCAAGTCTCGGTCTGCGCTGGCATAGGTCAGGCTGGTCAAGTCACTGGCCTGGGTCACCGCCGCCTCCATGGCGGCGTAATTCGCCCGGGCGGGGATGGTGCCGAAGATCACGGCAATGTTCTCATCCCCGGACAGCTCCAAAGGTACATCCAGGGACAGCCATGGGGCCAGCGCCGCCTTTTGAGTTTGCAACTTGCCCTGCTCTGCCGTGAGGTTGGCCAGCTCCCGCTCCCCGTCCACAATGGCCTGAGCGGTGTCCAGCCCCCGCCGGTAGCTGTCCTGGTCGAACAGCTCCTTCCGGCTCAGCCGGGGCCGGGGGCGCAGCAGCCCCCCCTTGAGAGAGACGTGCCTGGCCAGCACGTTCAGCGCCTGGTTGAGCAGATTGCTCTGCTCCCGGGCGGTGGCCAGTCCCTGTCCATCCGGCTTGCCCACCGCCGCCCACTGGGGATCGGACAGATCAATGGCAGGCTCGTCCACCTCCACACACCCCAGCTTTTGCAGCAGGTGCAGCAGGCTCTCACGCTCCGACCGCATCCCCATCAGGCGCAGCCGTTTCATTTTTACGATTGCCATCAGTTTTTACCTACCCTTCCAACAATGAGGTCCGCCGCTTGCTCCAGATGCCCGCGGGCCTGCCGCTTCATGGCCTCACAGGCCTGGGCGTTGCCCTCCAGCACCTGGCGGGACTGCTGGGCGGCCAGCTCCTCGGCCTGGGCCATCATGGCCTTGGCCTTCTCCTGGGCCTGGGCCCGGGCCTCGGCCACCAGCGCCTTTCCAGCCCGCTGGGCGTCCGCCACAATCCGCTTGGCCTGGGCGGCAGCTTCCGCCTTCTGGCCCCGGGAGGCCTCCTCGGTCTGGGTCACCTTCTGGATGGCTTCAAATGCCATAGTATCTCACCTCTTTCTGGGACTCAAAGGTCATCAGGTTCCTTGGTTAGATGATCCCCGATTATGTTAAAATTGTACCACATTTGTCAAATCGGTTCAATAGTTTTTTAAGATTTTCGGTGAAAAAGTTCCACACTTCTTTTTGTAAAATCCCTGTGTTTTTTGTGTTTTCCGTTCTATTTTTATCTCTTTTCTACTTTACTACCTATTTAACTAATGTTCCACAAAAAGAAACCCCCAGGGCGTACGCCTTGGGGGTTTGAAGGAATCGGGTATGTGGAAGGCTCAGGTTTCCCCCTGTTCCTGGCGGTAGCGCTGCATGGAAACGGCGAACAGATCCGCACTGCTGGGCGGGGTGTAGGTAATGGCGTTGGCCCCGGCGGCGATGGTCTCCAAAATGCTCTCGTCGGTGGGTCCGCCGGTGGCGATGATGGGGACGTTGGGGAACTGCGCCCGCACCGCCCGGACGATCTCAGGGGTGTGCCGGGCCCCGGAGATGTTGAGGATATCCGCCCCGGCCTCCAGCCGAGCGGCAATGTCGGTGTTGTGGGACACCACGGTGACCACCACCGGGATGTCCAGCACCTGCTTGAGCCGACGCACCACGTCGTTTTGGGTGGGGGCGTTGACCACCACCCCGAAGGCACCCTCGTGCTCGGCGTCGTTGGCCAGGTTCACCACCCGCAGACCCCGGGTGACGCCGCCGCCCACTCCCACAAACACGGGCATGTCGGCGGCCTGCATCACCGCTCGGTGGATGGCGGGCTGGGGGGTGAAGGGGTAGACGGCCATGACGGCGTCGGCGTTGATGTTGCGGATCACCGCCACGTCGGTGGTAAAAGCCAGGGATTTGATTCTCCGCCCGAATACCCGGATGCCGGAGCACTCGGAGATGCAGGTGGGAATTTTAATCATGTGGCTGCGCAGGGTGCCCTCGTACTCAGGCACCCACTTGCGGGGGGCAATTTTCTCTGTCATGGGGGTTCTCCTCTAAATGGGACAATGAAGAATGAAAAATGATGAATGCAAACCCTGATCGTGCTTGCGGCTCCCTCCGGGAGGCTTTTCGTCGCTCACTCCCAGATGGTCTGGCCGCTGGCGGCCTCCTGGACCACCAGTTGGCGGGTGGTGTCAATCCCGGCCTGGGTCAGCACACGGGTCACCTGGGTCTGGGTGGTGGCCTTGTTCAGGGTCACCCACACCCGCTGGGTGTACTGGGCCAGCAGCTGGGGGGTCATGCCGCTGGTGACCCCGCCCTCCACCAGGGAGTCTCCCCGCACCTGGGCGGAGAGGCGGACCTGGCTGCCCTCCAGGGCCTGGGTGACCTCCTGCCAGAACTGCTCCACCACGGTGGTGCGGGTGTCGGGGTAGTTGGTGGACTGGGCCAGCACGTGCACCTCGCCCTGGTCGGGGAAGTAGGCGCTGTCCAGCACCAGCTCGTCAAAGCCCATCTCAGACAGCTCCACGCACAGGTCCACCAGGTACTGCCGCACCTGGGTGTTCACCGGGCTGACCCAGCTCATGCCCATGGAGTCATACCAGCGGTTGCCGCCACGGGTCATCAGCAGACTGCTGCCCACGTTGGCAGCGGCCAGAGCCTGGTCCCGGAAGCAGTCCACCCGGGCCACCAGGTAGATGTCCTGGGCGGACAGAGCGCTGAGGGCCTGGGTGAGGCTCTGGGTGGTGGACACCGTGCCCAGCTGACGGGCCAGAGCGGCCTGGCTGGGCCACTGCAGCTTGCCCCACTCGCCCTTGACCTGAACCACCACGGCGTCACAGCCCGTCTGCTGGGCCAGGGTCTGGGCCGAGCCGTCCAGCAGCTGGCTCACCGTCACGTCCACCGCCCGAATCTCCTCCGCCTCCGGGGCCTGGGAGGGGGTGGGAGAGGGC
>NZ_NFKO01000046.1:0-11507 GCF_002160435.1 Pseudoflavonifractor sp. An176
AATCTTGATCTTTTCTTCTACACCTAACTTTTGCTTCCTTGGCATGACAATGCTCCCTCCATGATTGACAGTGTTTTATTTCACTGTCTCTCATAGAGGGAGCATATCACCACGCCGTCCGGGCTGGCCTATTCTATTATAAAGAATTTTGTTCAGCTCAGCACCGCCAACTCCACCTTCTTGGTGAGTTTATTGGTCTGCTTGGTGATCTGCCCCACCAGAATAGCGGCGGCGATGGTGCCCTCCCGCACGCCGCTGAGATGGCCTAGGCACAAAAGGGAGAGCACAATGGCAATGCACACCAGGGTCACGTCAAAACACATCTTCATATTGCCAAACCTCACCGGGGCCACCTGACAGATGGCCAGCACAATGCCCTCCCCGGCGGTGGTCACCAGGTTGGCCATTACCTCTACGCTCACCCCAAAGGCGATGAGCACAATGCCCAGGGCGCAGTAGACCCAGGCCATGAGATAGCCCGAGCAGGGCAGGGGGGCGATGACCCATTCCGCCACGTCGATGGTGAACCCGAACAGAATGGCAGCCGGGAACTGTAATACCTGGAACCAGTCGTATTGCCGGCGGAGAATGGCGATCTGGATGAGCACAAAGAGGAAATTCATGATGATGGTAGTGGTGCCCACCGACAGGCCGGAGATCTCCGAGGTGACATAGGGCACGCTGGAGATGGGGGAGGTACCCAGCCCGGCCTTAATGGAAAAGGCCACGCCAAAGGCCATGATGATCAGGCCCAGGCATAAAAAGAGGATGCGCCGCAGGGGGTGGGTGAGAGGGGTTCGGTTGGATTGTCGCATGGAATCTCGACCTTTCAAAGCCTGTTGTGGGAGACGCAAAAAGCGGGGTAAAACCTGGAATGGTCTTACCCCGCAGTGACCTGCGCAGAAACAGAGAGATTTCAAGTTTTACAGTTTTCTACCATTGTAGCACCCCCTGGCGGCAAGGTCAAGCCGGCCGGGGATCGGGAGCACCCAGCCCCTGGGGTCTGCCCAGCACCAGGCCCAGCAGCAGGGTGAACAGCTCGGCGGCGGGGAAGGCCAGCCACACCCCGGTGATGCCAAACAGGTGGGAGAGGAGGAAGGCGAAGGCCACAATGGCCACCACGCCCCGGCACAGGGCCAGGATGGAGGACTCTCTGCCCCGGCCCGTGGCGCTGTAAAAGCCGGATTTGACAATGTTGGCCCCGGCAAAGAGGAAGCCCAGAAAGTACAGGCGCAGGCCGGGGATGGCGTAGTCGGCCAGCTGGGCGGAGTGCTGGCTGTTGAACACCGCCACCAGGGTCCCGGCGAAGGTGACCACCACGGCCACCACCACCGCGGACACACACAGGCCGATGAACATGGAGTGGCGGTAGATGCGGCTCTGGCCCTGGGTGTCGCCGGAGCCGTGGCAGGCACTGGCCAGAGGCTGGAGCCCCTGGGAGATGCCGTTGAAGAGGGCGACCCCCACCAGGGCGATATTGGCCACGATGCCGTAGGCGGCCACCGCCGCATTGCCCGCCAGATGCAGGAGAATGAAGTTAAAGACCATGGTGGTCACGCCGCTGGACATCTCCCCCACAAAGGCCACCACCCCCAGCTGGCAGGCGGAGAGCAGGCGGCGCAGAGAGGGCAGGGTGGGGATGAGGCGGATGGTGTTGCGGGGGGAGAGGTAGTGGAGCAGGCAGATGGACATGCTCACCACCGGGGAGAAGCCGGTGGCCAGGGCGGCACCGGTCATGCCCAGTCCCAAGGGGAACATGAGCAGGTAGTCAAAGAGGATGTTGAACAGGCCGCTGAGCAGGGTGGCGGCCATGGCGATGCGGGGGGCGCCGTCGTTGCGCACAAAGGCGGTACAGGTGAAGTTGAGCATGAACAGGGGGGCAAAACACAGCACAATGCGGATGTAATTGTGGCCCACCCGGCTGATGGTGTCGTCCGCCCCCATCAGCCGCAGCACTCCGTCAGGCACGGCCACACCCAGCGCCACAAACACCGCCCCCACCAGCAGGGTCCAGGCGATGGAGTTGGAGAAGTAGAGGTGGTAATCGGGGGCGTTGCTCCCTTTCCCTAAGGCGTAGCGGGTGGCGGAGCCGATGCCGATCATGGAGCCCAGGGCGAAGATGAGCCCGTAGAGGGGGAGTACCAGGTTCAGGGCGGTGATGCCGTTGGGGCCCTGGGACAGGGAGATAAAAAAGGTGTCGGCCAGGATGTAGCAGGAGGTGCCGATCATGGCCAGAATGTTGGGAAGCAGATAGCGTCTGAGCTGTTTTTCCATGTTTCTTTAGTCCTTTCGCACGTTCGCAAAAAATGCACCCTTGTCTACGGCTTCTAAGACCTAACGCCGTAAACGAAGAATGCATTCTACATTCCACTACCCGGTGGCAGTTGATATCCAAGAAAGTATACCCCAGAATGGTGGGAAAGGCAAGGGGAACTGTGCAGTGATAGGGCTCCAATGGCGGAGAATGGATTACAAAGATGAAATTTGCTAGTACCTGTGGATAGCCTAGAGACACCCAACATGACATAGAGTACACTGGAGATGGGAAAGTGTCTCGATCAAACTTGGTAGAATCACAGAAAGGGACTCTAAAGGTATGCGAATTAAATTCGGAAAAAGATAGAGACATTACATATTCCAGTAGGGAGCACCTAATTTTTTAAGACAGGTGACAAGATCTATTTGGTAAAGGATTTCGGATAGAATATGCAGCTGAATAGACAAGCGGCCTTCTGCTGCATATTTGCTGCAAAATGCTTGGAATTCCGATGGGATATCATTCTCATCGCTAATATCAAGATACATATATGAATCCTGAATGCCAAGTTCTCTAAAACGTGTCTGCCCAATAATTTCTGTAGAATTTAAATCAATATAAGTTATGCCAAAAAAATCCGGTTTTCCGCCACGTTCCAAAAGACGAGCGTAACCTGTAACTGCTGTTTGAAAAAAGCTGCATTTGTCTGGGCAGTTGGTTTCCTCTTGCAGTTCTCGTTCCATGCCAATGATGAGAAGATCTGTCAGTGTAGGACAGCCAGTTTTCCTTTTTTTATAGATTGAAAAATCAGAATAGGAAAGAGATCCGGAACCTGAGGGTGCTAAGCGTCCAGCGTTGGCCATGGAGTGAGCTCCTTGTTGGCCAATTAATATTTTTTTGTCTTTAGTAAAAGCGAGAGTAGAAACTCCAATGATGTTGGCACATGGGCTTCGACCAAGGTCAAAAAGGACATGCTTATCATTGACCAGAAGGGATTGGCCGTCAAATACGATATCCAGGTGGTTGGCAGAACGGAACTGCTTATACACGATCTCGTTGGTGGTTTGTGCATCGAAATAGTGAGACTTTTGCATTAGAAGTTGGGTGGTATCCGGATATATCTCCTGAGCCAGACGAATCAAAGCGTCGTTGAAAACGACTTTGTTGCGGCGGAGCAACTTGTAAAGAATGCTAGGGATTAAAAAAGAACACTCTTGTGCTACACAATAGGGGTACTTGAGAAACTCAAGATGAATAGGCGGGGGGTTCAGGAGGAACGTATTGACTAGGTCGCTGGCGACATAGTATTCTCTCCGAGTGCCGTTGGTGAAATACCGAAGGGTGTATCCGGCCTCAATCATAGCGCCGGGAAGAGATAACTGAGATAGGACATTTTGTTTATAGTTTTGGGGGAGTGGAATGGCGTAGTAAATTTTTTGATATTCGTTGTAGGAGTAAATAGTTTTAAGTATATGTGCAAGGATGTACACAGCGGATACTATAACGCCGATCCACTTGGCTTGGGGAATGTGAGAGAGTACAGATAAGCCCCAAGGAATTGCAGAAAGAATCGCGCCAATTAGTAAGGCAAGAAAATACTGGCGTTTTAACTTGAAAGTCATAAAAGCGGCCTGAAAATGGCCGATAAAACGATAAAATAAAATGCTTAAGTGGAGAGATATAGGACGCTTCATGGCTGTGACACCTCCACCAAAACGCCGCTGGCATCGTCACTGGGCTTCAGGCGGGGAAATTGGCGCAAGTCCTGGTCTGCCTGTTCCACGGCCCGCACCCCGGAGAGGAGGGAGGAGAGGCCCTGAGTATAGGCGGCATGCAGATATTCCTGGGGCCCGGGCTCCAGGCGGTAGCTCTGGTATCCGGCGGCCAGCCCATCCGACATCAAAAAGACATGGTGTACCCCTTGCCCGGACAGGGAGAGGTGGGTGCCGTACTGGGCCAGCCCGGTGTGAGGGGCCAGCACGGTGTAGCCATCCGGCTGTTCCGGATGGTTTTTCTTTTCCCGGTGCTCCAGAAGCTTTGCCCGCATGGCGGGGCTTTGAATGACCTCGGCGGGTGGTTGCCCGGTGGTGTCAGACAGGTGCATACACAGTTGGATGGCCCGGTCATCCAAGCGGGAGACCGCCGGATCATGGTACACGCCGCCGTCCCAGATTGCGGTACAGTCGCCCAGAAGGAACAGCTCCGGGCCACTCTCCTGGGTATTTCGGAAAATAGCCAGGGAGGCGGAGGGCTCATAGGCAAAGCCCCGCAAGTGGTCTGCAATGGGAATGGCCCGATACTGCTGCTCCACCAGGGCCAGGGCTTGCTCCACCGCCGTGGGAAGGGGAGTGGAAGGCTGCTCTACCTGGGCGAAGGCGTGGGCAAAGGTGTGCACAAACCACTGGGCATCACTTTGAAAGCGGCCCTGCAAATGGGGCACCAACACATTGGGCATCAGGCCCGAGGAGCCATCCAGAAGCATGGCCCAGCGGTTGGGCTGGAGGTGTATGAAGTCTTCGTTGACGGTGCGTCCCGTGGAGGACAGAGTGCTGACAACATCCATGGCCAGTACCTCCCTATCGTTTGCTTGTCCGTATTCTACCATGGAAGATGGGGAATGTATAGCGGCTGGAGTGGAAAAAGGGGGCATACACGTTGGGAGAGATGTGGTATAATGAACGTATCCCAAAGACAAGGAGAGACTGTCATGAAACGACTGCTTGACTGTACCGCCTCGGACTTTCGCACCATGAATAAGGAGGAGCTACTGGCCTCCATTGCCGGCTCGGAGGGCCGGGTGCTGGCCTGCGAGTCCATCGGCTATATCCAGCCCATGCTGGGCAACGTCACCAACGCCGAGTTTACCGCCGCCATGGGGGCGGATATTCTGCTTTTGAACATGTTTGACGTACAAAAACCCGTCATCCAGGGCCTACCCAAGTGCGAGCCCATGGAGGTGGTGGCCAAGCTCAAGGCCCTCACCGGTCGCCCCATCGGCATCAACCTGGAGCCGGTGGACCAGCCCCTGGAGCAGGAGGAGGGGGACCTGTGGGCCATGACCGACGGGCGGAAGGCCACCCTGGAAAATGCCCGCCGGGCCGCGGACATGGGGGTGAACTTCATCCTCCTCACCGGAAATCCCGGGGTGGGTGTGACCAATGAGGCCATTGTGCGCACCTTGAAGGAGTACAAGGCGGAGCTGGGAGACCGGCTCATTCTGGCCGCCGGCAAGATGCACGCCTCCGGCATCCTCACCGAGGGGGCCGAGCACATCATCACCACCGCCGACATTGACGCCTTCGCCCAGGCGGGGGCGGGCATCATTCTGCTCCCCGCCCCCGGCACCGTGCCCGGCATCACCGTGGAGTATGTCAGAGGCCTGGTCACCCACGCCCACTCCCTGGGCTGCCTGACCATCACCGCCATTGGCACCTCCCAGGAGGGGGCGGACGTGGACACCATTCGCCAGATCGCCCTGATGTGCAAGATGACCGGCACCGACATCCACCATCTGGGGGATGCGGGCTACGCGGGCATGTCCCTGCCGGAGAACATCCAGGCCTATTCTGTGGCCATCCGTGGCATCCGCCACACCTATCACCGGATGGCCTGTTCGGTGAACCGCTGAGGGCCACATCCAAAATTTCGGAGAAAAGCGTCGGAGCATGGCTCCGGCGCTTTTTTAGTAAAAAGCCCACAAAATGGGGTGTGGGCAATTGGCATAAAAGCGAATTGAAATAAACGAGTTTATATGGTAAAACTGTTGAGAAAGATGGGGGAACCCCCATGAGCGGAGCGGGTACGGGAGCGCGGCAGTGTGGGCGGCTCCGGTACCCCTTATACACGAGAAGGGAAAGGAGAAAGCGCAATGAGACACTTGAGCAAACGCCTGCTGGCACTGGCACTCACCGCCGTGATGCTGTTGGGGATGGTCCCCGTCGTCACCACGGCCTCGGCCCAGAGCGGTACCGCCACCCAGAGCGGCACCAGCCAGGGCGGGAGAACCGTTCTGAACTTCAACAACGACTGGCGATTCTACGAAGGGGACTGGCCGGACGCCGACCAGGTAGATGCCGACGACAGCCAGTGGCTGTACGTCAACGCCCCCCACAGCACCATCCAGTACACCCCCGAGAACTACTACCATGAGGACCTGGGTGTGTTCTGGTATCGTCGCCACTTCACCATGGACCCCGCCATGGAGGGTCAGCAGATCATCCTCACCTTTGAAGGTGCCATGCAGGAGGCCACCGTGTGGCTCAACGGCGAAGAGCTGGGCGTCCACCAGGGTGGCTACACCGAATTTGCCTTCGACATCTCCGACAAGGTAAAGTTTGACGGGGAGAACGTGCTGGCGGTGAAGCTGGACACCCGTCCCAACACCTCCTTCGCCCCCGGCAAGACCAACCCGGACTTCCAGTACTTCGGCGGCCTGTACCGGGACGTGTATGTCACCGTCACCGGGGACGTGCACATCACTGACGCCATTGAGTCCGACACCGTGGCCGGTGGCGGCGTGTTCCTCACCTCTCCCAGCGTGAGCAAGGAATCTGCCACCGTCAACGCCAAGACTGAGGTGGAGAACACCGGCTCTTCGGACGCTTCCGTGACCATGGTCACCGAGATCGTGGACGGGGACAGCGTGGTGGCCTCCAAGGAGGACACCCAGACTGTGGCCGGTGGTGAGAAGTACTCCTTCAGCCAGGACCTCACCGTGTCCAATCCCCGCCTGTGGTCGGTGGACACCCCCGAGCTGTACACCGTGCGCTCCATCCTGAAGCAGGACGGCACTGTCATCGACACCGTGGAGACCACCTACGGCATCCGCAAGGTGGAGTGGAAGCGGGACGGCTGCTACATCAACGATGAGCGCGTAGAGCTGGTGGGTACCAACCTCCACTCTGAGACCTACATGCTGGGCAACGCCCAGAGCAACGACTCCATCTTTGAAGATGTGAAGCGGCTCAAGGAGTACGGCTTCAACTTCATCCGCATGAGCCACTACCCCCACGACCCCGCCTTCTATGAGGCCTGCGACCGCTACGGCGTGGCCGTGCTGGACTGTCTGGCTGGCTGGCAGAACTACAGCGATTCCGAGGCCTTCCAAACCAACACCTATGAGCAGATGCGGGATCAGATGCGGGTCAACCGCAACCACTGCTCCGTGGTGGCCTGGGAGCCTAGCCTGAACGAGAGCTCCTTTACTACCGCATGGGCTCAGAACATGCACAACCTGGTGAAGGAGGAGTACCCCGAGGTGGGCGACTCCAAGGCCTACACCAGCGGCTGGATCAACTGGAACGTGTTTGACATCGGCGTGGGTACTCCCCAGGCCAACGTGGTGGGCGACGCCTCCAAGTATTCCGACAAGCCCGTCATCGTCAGCGAGTACGGCGACTGGAACTTCGGCGGCTTTGACTCCACCACCCGTGTCACCCGGGAACCCAAGCACTACTCCGACGCCGAGGGCGGCGACAAGGGTATGCTCACCCAGTGTGACAACATCCAGTCCTCCTTTGCCTTCAACCGCGGCCAGTCCTGGTACGGCGCCACTGCCTACTGGGATTACGCCGACTACGCCGGATTTGACGTGGACAAGCTCACCTTCTGCGGCGTGGTAGACGTGGCCCGCATTGCCAAGCACGGCGCTTACTTCTTCCAGTCCCAGACCGACCCCAACCTGGACATGTCCAAGTACGGTCTGGACACCGGCGCCATGGTGTACATCGCCAACACTTGGGCCAGCGATTCCCCCGACCAGGTGCGGGTGTACTCCAACTGTGACGAGGTGGAGCTGTATCTGGACGACCAGCTCATCGTCCGTCAGACGCCTGACACCCAGATGTGGGCTCCTCACGGCGACACCGACAACCCCACCGGCTACCCCACAGCCGACTCCGGGGCCTACGTGTCCACCGAGAATCTGGCCCATCCCCCCTTCACCTTTGATCTCAGCGGCTACACCCCCGGCCAGGGCACCCTGAAAGCGGTGGCCTACCTCAACGGTGAGGCCGTGGAGACCTACATCCGTCAGGCCCCCGGCACCGCCTCCCAGATCACCCTCACCGCCGAAAACGACGAGGCTCTGAAGCTGGACGGCAGCACCGCCAAGCTGGTGTGGGTGGACGTGCGGGATGAAAACGGCACCGTGGTCAACACCGCCGACCACACCATCAACTTCACCACCGAGGGCCCCGGTTTTGTCATCGGCGAGAAGGCGGTCCAGGTGCGGGGCGGTCAGTGGGCCGTGTGGGTGCGCTCCACCCGTGGCGAGGGTGACATCACCCTGAAGGCCACCTGTGACGGGCTCACCGCCGCCACCATCACCATTCCCACCCAGACCGTGGAGGACCTGCCCGAAGTGCCCGAGGGCGGCGACGCCGACGAGACCGGCTTTGTGCATCCCGAGCCCCCCGCCGCTCCCGTGAACATTTTCCTGAACAAGACCGCCTCTGCCAGCTCCATCAACATCAACGCCCAGGGCGAGGAGAAGGCGGAGTGGGCCAACGACGGCGACACCTCCACCAAGTGGTGCGCCAAGAACCCCAGCCCCAGCGACCCCTTCGGCACCCACTGGTGGCAGGTGGACCTGGGCCGCAGCTACACCGTGGACGAGATGGAGATCATCTTTGACGCCGCGGGCAACTGGAAGTACCATGTGGCCGTGTCCGATGACCCCAACTTTGAGGGCTACACCATCCCCGACGACGGCATCCTCACCACCACTGCTGACCGCACCACGGTGACCGTGGGCCAGCAGGGCCGCTATGTGCGCGTCTACCTCAACTGCCCTGCCAATAACCTGTGGCCCTGCCTGCGGGAAGTCAGCGGCACCGGATACACCGACAACGTGGCTCTGAACAAGACCGCCAAGGCCTCCTCTGGCTCTGACGTGGCGCTGGCCGTGGACGGCAACGTGGACACCTTCTGGAACTCCGGCGCCATGAGCCCCGCCTGGTATCAGGTGGACCTGGGCCAGGCCTACCAGCTCTCTGGGGCCTCCCTCACCTTCGCCTGGGCCAATCCCGGCGACACCGGCGGAATCCCCATCCGCCACTCCTTCACCATCCAGGGCTCTCTGGACGGTACCACCTGGTATGACATGGCCACTTGGTCCGACATGGACCAGGGGGACAACAACCCAAACGTCACCGCCACCGTGGAGCTGAGCGGTGCGGCCCGCTATGTGAAGGTCAACGACCTGAAGGCCTACAAGGGCGGCACCTCCAATCAGTGGGCGGAGATCGCCGAGCTGGAAGTGTACGGCAAGGCCCTAGGCGAGGCCGTCCGTCTGGACTACGGCGCTCCCACCTCCGCTACCTCTTCTGCTGAGGGCTCTGACCCCGCCTACGGCAACGACGGCGATCCCGCCAAGTACTGGATTCCCGCTGCGGACGACCAGGCTCCCGCCTGGCAGTTCGACTCCGAAGGCCTGTACAACATCGCCGCTGTGTCCCTGACCTGGAACAACGACGGCACCCACAAGTACGCCATCGACCTGTCCACCGATGGCCAGAACTGGACCACTGCTGTGGACCATCTGGCCAGTGGCGTGGCAGGAAGCACCACCAACGACGCCCTCAGCGGCCTGACCCGCTATGTGCGCATCCGCCTCACCGCCGGCACCACCGACGGTCTGTGGATCAACTCCACCGGCTTTGCCCTGGGCACCGCCCTGGAGGCGGTCTCTGTGGCCGACCAGCAGGGCGTGACCGCCGCCGTGGGCACCGCCTTTGATCAGCTGGGTCTGCCCAGCACCGTCCTGGCCACCCTGGACGGCGAGATTCAGACTTCCCTGGCTGTGACCTGGAATAAGGAGGGCTATGACCCCGCCTCCACCCAGGCTCAGACTATCACCGGAACCCTCACCGCCATCCCCGGCGTCACCGTGCCCGAGACCCTCACCGCCTCCGTCACCGTGACCCTGGAGGGCAGCGCTCAGGAGGCCAACAAGGTTCTGCTGCAAAAGACCTATGACTACGCCGTGACCCTGGACACCACCGGTGTGGTGCAGGCCGCTGTGGACGCATTCCAGAAGGCCCTGGACGAGGCCAAGGCCGTGCTGGACAACCCCAACGCCACCCAGGAGCAGGTGAACACCGCTTGGGACAACCTGCTGGAGGGCATCTGGGGTCTGGGCCTGAAGCAGGGCGACAAGACCATGCTGGAGCTGCTCATCGCCCGTGCCGACGACATGGTGGCCAACGCCGACAAGTACGTCCAAGCCAACTGGCAGCAGCTGGTGGACGCTCTGGAGGCCGCTAAGACCGTGATGGAGGACGGCAACGCCCTGCAAAACGACGTGGATAAGGCTGCCGAGACTCTGCTGAATGCCATTCTGGCCCAGCGCTTCAAGGCGGACAAGTCCATCCTGGAGGACCTCATCGGCAAGGCTGAGGGCATGGACCTCTCCAGCTACACCGCTGAGTCTGTGGCCACCTTCCGCATGGCTCTGGCCAATGCCCAGGCCGTGATGGCGGACAACAGCCTCACCGAGGACGATCAGGCCAAGGTCAATGACGCTGTGGCTGCGCTCACCGCCGCCATGGACGGCCTCACCGCCGGTGGCGCTCCCGAGACCACCGACAAGCCTCAGACCACTGAGAAGCCCGAGAACGTGCCTCAGACCGGGGACAGCGCCCCTCTGACCCTGTCCACCCTGATGCTGGTGGGCTCCGCCCTGTGCGTGCTGGCCCTGGTGGTCAGCGCCAAGCGTCGCCGCAGCTAATCTCCAATCAAGCAAAAAAGTACGGTCAGCGAAAGCTGGCCGTACTTTTTGCTTCGAAAGCCTCCCTTGTGTAAAGGGAGGTGGCCCGGCGCAAGCCGGGTCGGAGGGATTGTCCTCCAACCGGTTTCTTCGTTCAGGCTTGCCAGCCTGGCGGGGACGCTCCGCTGGGCCCGATTTCTCCCCGATGAGAAATCGGGGAAAGAATCGCCAAAGGCGGGGCCTTCCCCCGCCTTGTGGAATCCACCCCGCGGTGCTGGGCGGAGGGTGCGCCTTTCTCTTTTCGGCCCTTGGACTGGTGGGGTCACATAGAAGGCGTGGAAATTCTACAGGAAGTATCTGCTCCTCTGACAAATACTACTTCTATTGCCAGGGCTTTACCCTGGTGAGTCGCTGTTCCCAGCGATCGGCGGCCAGGCTCCCGGCGGCGGGAACGCCGCACACACCAGAGTAGGCCCGGAGGTGGAAACCGCCTGGCTATAGGGCCAGCTGCCCAGAGCAGCCTGGTGTGGTGGCACGACTAGG
>NZ_NFKO01000047.1:0-10856 GCF_002160435.1 Pseudoflavonifractor sp. An176
GGCCGGTGAGGTGCTTTCTCTCCGGTCTGATTTGTTGCACCCTTTTTTCGGTCTCGCAAATTTTGCGGGACTTTTTTCATTTTGGTGCTTGACTTTTATTTGCAGGACTTCATTTTTCATGATTCATTGCCAAAAAAGTGGGCCGCTGATGGTTCAGCGGCCCGCTCCTTGTCGGCTCTTACAGGTCGATATCCTCGTAATCGTCGTACTCGGAGGAACAGAAGCAGCAGTTGGCCTTCTTCTCCTCCACCTTGTCGGCAATGGCGTAGAATGTGTCCACGATCTTGTCCCAGTATGCCATCACCAAGCATACCACGGCGCTCACGGCCATAGCCACGGCGGCTGCCTTCAAGATAAAGCGGATGACTTTCATGTTCAGTCCCTCCCTTGTGTGTTTTGGCACGTCATAGTTTACACGATTTGCGTGCAAAAAACAATGGGATTTGAAAAAAATTCATAATTCCCTTTCCCGCCTCTCCGGCCCTCCGGGCCTCCTTCCACAAATTGCACCAGAAACCGGGAATTTCTCTTGAAATTTTCCATCCTTTCCCCCGCCTATGTGGGAAAACTCCCCTTGTTTTTTCCTCCAAAATGGAATACAATGTATTGACTAAAGCTTTGTCTTGCCCACACATTTCCCACTCTTACCATAGAAAGGAAGGGTTCCATGAAGATACAAACTGAAATCGGCCGCATCCGCATTGCCAGCGAAGTGTTCAGCAACATCACCGGCGCTGTGGCTACCAGCTGCTACGGCGTGAAAGGGATGGCCTTCCGCTCCAAGACCGACGGCCTGGTTCATCTGCTCCGCCGGGAGTCCATGTCCAAAGGCGTGAAGCTGGTCTATCACGAGGACGATTCCGTGTCCATTGAGCTGCACATCATCGTGGACAACGGGGTCAATCTGGTGGCCGTGAGCCGCTCCATCCAAAGTGAAGTCAAGTACAACGTCAACCGCCTCACCGGCGTGGAAGTGCGCAGCGTCTCCGTGTGCGTAGACTCCATGGTCATCGGCTAAGGCCAGCGCTGATAGAAAGGAATTTGCTAACATTATGATCGACATCATTGACGGCGCATTGTTTCAGCGCATGGTGGTGCACGCTGCTGCCTCCATCAACGCCCAGAAACAGAGCATCAACGAGCTCAACGTCTTCCCTGTGCCCGACGGCGACACCGGCACCAACATGTCCCTGACCATTGGCACCGCCGCCGCTGAGGCCAAGAAAAAGCCCGCCACCACCGTGGCCCAGGCTGCCGCCACCAACGCCTCCGCCCTGCTGCGGGGCGCCCGTGGCAACTCCGGCGTCATCCTCTCCCTGCTCTTCCGCGGCGTGTCCAAGGCCCTGAAGGACCACGACACCGCCGACGGTGTGGCCCTGGCTACCGCCCTCCATGAGGGCGTGTCCGCCGCCTACAAGGCCGTCATGAAGCCTGCTGAGGGCACCATCCTCACCGTCTCCCGCCTGGCCGCCAAGGCCGCCGCTGAGGCCGCCCAGGAGCAAAACAGCGCCGAGCACGTGCTGGAGGCTGCCATCGCCCACGGCCAGGAGGCCCTGGCTGAGACCATCAACCAGAACCCCGTGCTGAAGAAGGCGGGCGTGGTGGACGCCGGTGGTAAGGGCTTCCTCATCATCCTCCAGGGTATGCTGGACGAGATGCGGGGTATTCCCGCTCCCCAGGACTACCGGGACGACGCCCCCCAGACCAAGGACAAGGCCGACTTTATGGCCATGAGCCAGGAGGAGATCACCTTCGCCTTTGACACCGTCTTTATTGTCCGCAAAGCCCAGCCCGATGTCAACCTGGGCCCCTTCCGCACCTACCTCAACAGCATCGGCGACAGCCTGGTCATCGGTGAGGACGACGAGGCCTTTAAGGTCCACGTCCACACCAACATCCCCGGCAACGCCCTCAACGAGGCCCAGAAGTACGGCACCCTGGAGCTGGCCAAGATTGAGAACATGCGCACCCAGGCCGACGATCTGGCCGCTGGACGCAAGGCCCAGAGCGTGGACGACCTGGAGGACGACCACCACGAGGAGGAGCAGACTACAGTGGCCCCCGTGGAGAAGAAGTACGGCGTGGTGGCCGTGTGCGCCGGCGGCGGCCTGGCCTCCGTGTTCCGGGACCTGGGCGTGGACGGCATCATCTCCGGCGGCCAGACCATGAACCCCTCCACCGAGGACATTCTGCGGGAGATCGCCCGCACCCCCGCCGAGACCGTGTTCGTGCTGCCCAACAACAAGAACATCATCATGGCCGCCCAGCAGTGTGTGGGCCTCATTGAGGGCCGGGAAGTGGTGGTCATCCCCACCCGCACCGTGCCCCAGGGTATTTCCACCCTGCTGGTGATGGACCCCGAGGGTCAAGTGCAGGACAACGTGGACGCCATGACCGAGGCCATGAGCCACGTGCACACCAGCGAGGTGACCTACGCCGCCCGCAACTCCGACTTTGACGGCTTCGCCATCCAGGAGGGGGACTACATGGCCCTCAGCGACGGCCAGCTGTTCGGCACCGCCAAGTCCATGGAGGAGCTGCTGGAGAACCTGGCCCAGGCCGAGACCCAGCAAACGGCAGAGTTCATCAACATCTTCTACGGCGAGGATGTGGACGAGGAGTCCGCCGGCAAGGCCCTGGCCCTGTTCCAGCGCCTGTGCCCCAACGCTGAGATTACCCTGCTCAGCGGCGGCCAGCCCGTGTACTACTATATGATTTCCGCGGAATAACGGCCAAAACACTCCAACCCGGCGGTGCAGCTGACGCTGCGCCGCTGGGTTTTTCTTTTTTCCTGCAAAAAATGATTCTCCATATTTCACGCAACTTTTCACCCCCAAGCGCATATACTACATGGTATACGGGGGAGTGTGGCGGGAATTTGCCCGCCCCTCCTCCACAGACATTGACAGAAACGGAGCGATTGACCATGTTGTTGCAAACCACACCCCCGAAATCCGACACCCCCGCCCAGGACGTGGACGACCTGATCTTTATGGGCCAGGCCGGGCCAATTGTCAGCCAGCGTTGACGGTGAAAAATCATCTTTTTGACGGGAATCTCCCCCCTTTACAACCCAGGGGCCTTTCTATATAATATATGAGATATATTATGGCCATGGGCCGGTTAAAGGATGAACGAGAATGCTGCAATTTGACGAATACAAGGTAAAACTCAACAACCTCAAGCCCGAGCTGGAAGAGCTGGGGCAGGCCCTGGACCTGGAGGCCGCTGAGCGGGAGCTGGATATGCTCCAGGCGGAGTCCGCCTCCGACGGGTTCTGGGACAACGTGGAGAAGGCCCGGAAGATCCAGCAGCGCATCAGCCAGCTGGAGGGCAAGATCAACGCCCAGGCCAAGCGTCTGTCCACCTGGGACGACCTGATGGTCCTGTGTGAGATGGGCAACGAGGAGGAGGACGAATCCCTGGTGCCCGAGGTGGAAGAGGGCTTCGAGGGCCTTCTGCGCAACATGGAGGAGGCCCGTCTGGCCACCCTCCTGTCCGGCGAGTACGACCCCTCCCCCGCCATTGTCTCCCTCCAGGCCGGCGCCGGCGGCACCGAGGCCCAGGACTGGGCCCAGATGCTCTACCGCATGTACACCCGCTGGGCCGAGCGCCACGGCTTTACCTACTCCATTCTGGACTACCAGGACGGCGACGAGGCGGGCATCAAGTCCGCCACCATCCGCATTGACGGCGAGAACGCCTATGGCTACCTGAAGAGCGAGCACGGCGTGCACCGCCTGGTGCGCGTCTCCCCCTTCGACGCCAACGCCCGCCGTCAGACCTCTTTCGCCGCCGTGGAGGTGACCCCCGAGATCGACGACAGCGTGGAAGTGGAGATCCGCCCTGAGGACATTGAGATGCAGGTCTACCGCGCCTCCGGTGCCGGCGGCCAGCACGTCAACAAGACCTCCTCCGCCGTGCGACTGATCCACAAGCCCTCCGGCCTGGTGGTGGCCTGCCAGACCGAGCGAAGCCAGCTGCAAAACCGGGAGACCTGTATGAAGATGCTGCGCTCCAAGCTCATCCAGATCAAGGAGCAGGAGCACCTGGACAAGATCTCCGACATCAAGGGCGTGCAGCTGAAAATCGAGTGGGGCAGCCAGATTCGTTCCTACGTGTTCATGCCCTACCAGCTGGTGAAGGACAACCGCACCGCCTACGAGACCTCCAACATCAATGCAGTGATGGACGGCGACCTGGACGGCTTCATCAACGCCTACCTCACCGCCTCCGCCACCGGCAACTGGGCCACCAAATAATTCCCACACACATCGCCTGTCCCGGGTGCTCCTCGCCTCCGGGACAGGCGATTTCTTCCCTCTAGGCCAGGGGAACTTCTTTGTAAATATTGTCTTATATGGTTGACTATTCCTGACATGAGGACTACAATAGTACCACAATGATACGATTAGGAGGGTATCAATCATGAAAAAGCTGATTCGCCGATGTCTTGCTCTGGCGCTGAGCGCCGTGTTTCTGCTCACCTGCGCCGCCCCCGTCTCTGCCGCCGGCACCGACATCGACATCCAATTGGATGTCACCTATTCCCAGACCGACGCCCGGGACATGCTGACACTGATCAACGACTTCCGTGCCAGCAACGATGCCTGGTACTGGAACCAGGACAATTCCACCAAAACCGATCAATCCGGTAAGCTCCAGGGGCTCACCTATGACTACAACCTGGAGCGGGTGGCCATGCAGCGGGCCGCCGAGATCGTGGTCACATATAGCCACACCCGACCGGACGGCAGCAGCTGCTTTACCGCATTCGATGAGTTTGGCGCAAACGGCTACTGGTCTGCGGAAAATATCGCGATTGGCCAAACCTCCGCCCAGGCCGTCTTTGAGGCCTGGCGGGAGGACAACGAGGACTACGCCGGTCAGGGCCACCGCCGCAATATGCTCTCCGAGAACGCAACCTCCATCGGCATTGCCCATGTGGTATACGGCGGGGTGCATTTCTGGGTTCAGGAGTTTGGCCGTCCCTTTACCCCTAACACCACGGAAACCGCCCCCAACAACTCCGCCACCCCTGTGGACATTCAGGTGGCCTCCAGCTCCATCCGCAGCGTCACCCTGGACGCCATCTCCCCCCTGTCTCTGACGGCTGGAGAGCAGGCAGACCTGCCCACCGTGTCCGCCACACTGAAGACCAATGACACCTGGGACTACACCCCTGACATCCATGTGACGCTGGAGCCCAACTGGACTGTGACGGCAGGCAGCGATGTGGTGAAGGTGGAGGGCGACAAGCTCACCGCCCTGGGGGCGGGCAGCGCCACCCTCTCCGCCACCGTGGCGGGCCAGACCGTCACCTGCTCGGTCACCGTCACCCAGGCCCCCTGTCAGCACCAGTGGGATGACGGTGTAGTCACCACTGAGCCCACCTGCACCCAGGATGGCGTGCGCACCTACACCTGCCAGCTGTGTGGAGAGACCAGGACCGAGGCCATCCCCGCCACCGGGCACACGGTTGTCATCGATCCTGCCGTTGCCCCCACCTGCACCCACACCGGCCTCACGGAAGGCAGTCACTGCTCCGTGTGCAACACGGTGATCGTGGCCCAGACTGAGGTACCTATGCTGCCCCACGACTATGTGGCCTCTGTCACCACGGAGCCCACTTGCACCGTGGATGGCGTGCGCACCTACACCTGCCAGCTGTGTGGGGCGACCAAGACCGAAGCCATCCCCGCCACCGGCCACACCTTTGGCCCCTGGACCACCGTCACCTCTCCCACCTGCACCCAGAGCGGCAGTGAGCAGCGCTCCTGCTCCGTCTGCGGCTATACCGAGACCCGGGGCGTCGATCCCACCGGCCACTCCTGGGAGGATGACTACACCGTGGATCAGGCTCCCACCTGCACCCAGGACGGCAGCAAGTCCATCCACTGCTCCCGGTGCGATGCCGTCACCGATGTCCAGACCATCCCCGCCACTGGCCACACCTGGGACCAGGGCACCGTCTTCACCCCCGCCACCTGCACGGAAAGCGGCACCATGCGCTATACCTGCACCGTCTGCGGCGAGACCCGGGATGAGGTGATTCCCGCCACTGGTCACACCTGGGACCAGGGCACTGTCCTCACCCCCGCCACCTGCACAGAAAACGGCACCATGCGCTACACCTGCACTGTCTGCGGCGAGACCCGGGACGAGGTGATTCCCGCCACCGGTCACGCCTGGGAGGATGACTACACCGTGGATCAGGCTCCCACCTGCACCCAGGACGGCAGCAAGTCCATCCACTGCTCTCAGTGCGATGCCGTCACCGATGTCCAGACCATCCCCGCCACCGGTCACGCCTGGGACCAGGGCACCGTCCTCACCCCTGCCACCTGCACAGAAAACGGCACCATGCGCTACACCTGCACCGTCTGCGGCGAGACCCGGGACGAGGTGATCCCCGCCACCGGTCACGCCTGGGAGGATGATTACACCGTGGATCAGGCTCCCACCTGCACTCAGGACGGCAGCAAGTCCATCCACTGCTCTCAGTGCGATGCCGTCACCGATGTCCAGACCATCCCCGCCACTGGCCACACCTGGGACCAGGGCACTGTCATCACCCCCGCCACCTGCACGGAAAACGGCACCATGCGCTACACCTGCACCGTCTGCGGCGAGACCCGGGATGAGGTGATCCCCGCCAGCCACCACTATGTGGACACAGTCACCGCCCCCACCTGCACCCAGGATGGATACACCACCCACACCTGCTCGGTGTGCGGTGACACCTACACCGACACCCTCGTGGCGGCTCTGGGCCACTCCTATGAGTGGGTGGTGGACCAGGAGCCCACTGCCACCCAGGCAGGCAGCCGTCACCAGGAATGCACCGTGTGCGGCGCCCTGGGTGCCACGGAGACCATTCCCGCCACTGGCACTGAGCCCAGCACCCAGCCTAGCACCCAGCCTAGCACCCAGCCCAGCACCCAGCCCCAGGCCGGCAGCACGGTCCCGTCCACCGGCGACCACAGCCACCTGACTGTGTATGTGGGTATCCTGGCGGTGTGCGTGCTGGCCCTGGCTGGAGTCGGCGCAGTGGCTGTCCGTCGCCGCCGCTAATCGTTCCGCATCTCCCCATATTCCCCTGATCATTTCCTGTGGCCCTCTTTTGAGGGCCACAGGATTTTTTTTGCATACTTTTTCTCCCATGGGAAACCCTATCCATGCAAGTGAAACCCAAAGGAGTGATTGCATGGGTCAGCCGGCCATTGACATCAAAAGCGAAATTGGCCCCTTGAAGCGGGTCCTGCTCCACCGCCCCGGGGGCGAGCTGGAAAACCTGATGCCGGAGTATCTGGAGCGCCTGCTCTTCGACGACATCCCCTATCTGAAAATCGCCCAGGAGGAGCACGACGCCTTCTGTGGGCTGCTGCGGGACAACGGCGTGGAGGTGGTGTACCTCACCGACCTGGTGAGCGAGTCCCTCACCGACGGAGCGGTGAAGGAGCAGTTTGTCCGGGCGTATATCGCCGAGGCGGGGGTGCGGGGCACCAAGCGCACCGCCATGATCGCCGACCACTTTCTGTCCATGTCCACCCACAACATGGTGTCCGCCATGATGGCGGGGCTGCGCAAGGCCCAGGTGCGGGGCTACGGGCGGAAAAACCTCACCGACTACCTGGAAGACGACTATCCCTTTGTCCTGGACCCCATCCCCAACCTGTACTTTACCCGGGACCCCTTCGCCGCCATGGGCAACGGGGTAACCATCCACCGAATGCACACCGTCACCCGGCGGCGGGAGACCCTCTTCGCCCAGTATATCTTCGCCTACCACCCCCAGTACAAGGGCACCCCGGTGTACTACGACCGGGCCGCCCCCGCCTCCATGGAGGGGGGCGACATCCTGGTGCTCTCCCCCCAGGTGGTGGCCATCGGCATCTCCCAGCGCACCCAGCCCTGGGCCATTGAGCAGCTGGCCAAGCGGCTTCTCTCCCCCCAGGTGGGCTTTACCAAGGTGCTGGCCTTTGACATCCCCAAAAACCGGGCCTTCATGCACCTGGACACGGTGTTTACCATGGTGGACCACGACAAATTCACCATGCACCCGGGCATTTCCTCCCACCTGCGCCTCTTCGTGCTGGAGCTGGAGGAGGGGTCCCACCTGACCATCACCGAGGAGGAGGACAGCCTGGAAAACATCCTGAAAGAGCATTTGAACCTGGACTCCGTCACCCTCCTCAAGTGCGGCGGCAACTCGGTGATCGACGCCGCCCGGGAGCAGTGGAACGACGGCTCCAACACCTTCTGTCTGGCCCCCGGCCGGGTGGTGGCCTACTCCCGCAACCACGTCACCAACCGGGTCATGGAGGAGGCGGGCATTGAGGTGCTCACCATTCCCAGCAGCGAGCTGTCCCGGGGCCGGGGCGGCCCCCGGTGTATGACCATGCCCCTGGTACGGGGTTCCATCTAATCTATGTTGCAAAGGAGATCACAACCATGGCAGTCAATCTAAAAGGCAAATCCTTCCTCACCCTCATGGACCTCTCCGCCCAGGAGATCCGCTACCTGCTGGACCTGGGCCATTCCCTAAAGGCCAAGCGGCAGATGGGACTCCACGGGGAGGCCCTCAAAGGCAAGCACATCGTGCTGCTCTTTGAAAAGACCTCCACCCGCACCCGCTGCTCCTTTGAAGTGGCCATGGCCGAGGAGGGAGGCCGGGTGACCTACTTGGACCCCGGCTCCTCCCAGATGGGGAAAAAGGAGTCCATGGAGGACACCGCCAAGGTGCTGGGCCGCTTCTTTGACGGCATCGAGTACCGGGGCTACGACCAGGCCAACGTGGAGACCCTGGCCAAATACTCCGGGGTGCCGGTGTACAACGGCCTCACCGACCTGGACCACCCCACCCAGATCATTGCGGACATGATGACCATGGAGGAGCACATCAACAAGCCCCTCAAGGACTGCAAAGTGGTGTTTGTGGGGGACGTGCGCAACAACATGTGCTATGCCTGGATGTTCGGCTGCTGCAAGATGGGGGTGGACTTTGTGGGCTACGGGCCCCAGGAGCTCATTGACGGGGCGGACAAGACCATTCTGGAGGCCTGCAAGCAGGAGGGGGCCATCTCCGGGGCCAACATCACCCTGACCTGCGACCCCAACGCGTTGAAGGGGGCGGACGTGCTCTACTCGGACATCTGGGCCTCTATGGGCGAGGAGGAGCTGATCCCCCAGCGGGCCAAGCTTCTCACCCCCTACCGCATCGACCACACCATGCTGGCCGCCACGGGGAATCCCGAGGTGATCTTCATGCACTGCCTGCCCTCCTTCCACAACTTCGACACCAAACTGGCCAAAGAGTGGATGGACAAGGGGGTGGACATCCGGGAGGTCACCGACGAGGTGTTCCGCTCTCGTCACTCGGTGGTCTTTGACGAGGCGGAAAACCGGATGCACGCCATCCGTGCCATTCTGGTGGCGACCCTATGAGGGGGGCCACCAAAGTGGTGGTGGCCCTGGGGGGCAACGCCCTGGAGGACAAACAGCTCCCCCCCACCGCCCAGTCGCAACACCAGGTGCTCCAGCGCACCGCCCAGCAGCTGTCCCAGCTGTCGGTATCCGGGTATGAGCTGGCCATCGTCCACGGAAACGGCCCCCAGGTGGGGCGCATCCTCCTGGCCAGCGAGACCGCCCGTGACGTGACGCCCCCCATGCCCTTTGACGTGTGCGGGGCCATGAGCCAGGGGTATATCGGCTACCACATCCAGCAAACCCTCACCGCCGCCCTGCGGGCCCAGGGTAAGAACATCCCTGTGGTGACGGTGGTGACTCAGGTGGTGGTGGACCCCCAGGACCCCGCCTTTTCCCATCCCACCAAGCCCATCGGGCCCTTTTACACCCAGGCCCAGGCGGACACCCTCACCCGGGAGCGGGGCTATCACATGCGCCAAGACGGCCAGCGAGGGTACCGCCGGGTGGTGCCCTCTCCAAGCCCGCAGCGCATTGTGGAGATTGGAACCATGAAAAGGCTGTGGAACACCACCATCACCATCGCCTGTGGTGGCGGGGGCGTGCCGGTGGTGGAGGGGGCGGACGGACATCTGGAAGGGGTGGCCGCCGTCATCGACAAGGATTTGGCCGCCTGCCGTCTGGGCATTGAGATGGAGGCGGACGTGCTGATGATTCTCACCGAGGTGCCCGCTGTGGCCCTCCACTTCGGCACCCCTCAGCAGGAGGACCTGGGCGAGGTGAAGGCGGAGACCCTGGAGCAGTACGCCCACCAGGGGCACTTTGGGGAGGGCTCCATGCTGCCCAAGGTGAAGGCGGCCATTCAGTTTGCCCGCTCCGCCCGGGGCCGGACCGCCATCATCACCAGCCTGGACCGGGGGCTGGAGGCCCTGGCGGGCAAGTGCGGCACCCGGGTGACGGCCTGACAAATGGCCCCCTTGCATGAAGGGAGTCATCTGCCCAAAAGCTGACCGAGAGGGCCTGTTCTTCTCCGATTTCTGTGGTGAAAACCACCGTCCCCGCCGGGGACGCTCCGCTGGGCCCGATTTCTCCCCGATGAGAAATCGGGGAAAGAATCGCCAAAGGCGGGGCCTTCCCCCGCCTTGTGGAATCCACCCCGCGGTACGGGGGGTGCGCCTGCGTTCTTCTCTGTTCGGCCCTTGGCCTAGTTCATGTCACATAGATGGCGTGGACATTCTACAGAAGGTGCCTGCTTCTCTGACAGAGAGCACTTCTACCCCCAGAGCCTTACCCTGGTATGCAACTGTTCCCAGTTGCCGGAGGCCGGGCGCAAAAAGCCCCTGAACATTGCCGAATTTCTTGCGTTGTTGGGTGTAGGGGAGGGGCTTGCCCCTCCCGAATCCCCCAGGGCAATACAAGGGAACCAACGG
>NZ_NFKO01000048.1:0-9451 GCF_002160435.1 Pseudoflavonifractor sp. An176
CGATGAGAAATCGGGGAAAGAATCGCCAAAGGCGGGGCCTTCCCCCGCCTTGTGGAATCCACCCCGCGGTACTGGGAGCCCCTGCGTCCTCCTTGTTTCGGCCCTTGGCCCGGTGGGGTCACATAGATGGCGTGGAAATTCCACAGAAAGCACCGACTTCTCTGACAAATACTACTTCTACTGCCAGGGCCTCACCCTGGTGCACCGCTGTTCCCAGCTACCGGAAGCCTGACTCCCGGCGGCGGGAACGCCGCTTGGCCAGGGTAGGCCCGGACCTGGAAACTGCCCAGCCATAGGGCCAGCTGCCAAAGGTGGCCTGGTGTAGTGGCAGTGACAGGGGCCACAGCAAGGGTCACGGGCCGAACACCAGCTTGACGCAGTTCCAATCTCGTACCCCCAGGGAGGTCCTTAGGGGGGAACGCCCTAAGCGGGTTTTGGTTTCTTTTGCCCGCTCAAAAGAAACCCCCAGCGGGAAGCGTCCCCACCAGGCTGGCAAGCCTGTACAAGACAAAAAAGAAAGAGTTAGTTCATCAAGGCGGGACATATAAGAAATGCAAAAACGTGGGAGCACCCAGGGTACTCCCACGTTTTTTGCCTTTTATAGCTGCTGATACATGGCGCTGGCATCCGCCTTGCCCACAATGTCGGCGGTGGACAGCACTTCCACCCGGATGGCCTTCTCGCCAAATTTCATCTCCAGGATGTCCCCCACCTTCACCTCGTAGGAGGCCTTTACCACCCGGCCCCCCACGGTGATGCGGCCGTTGTCACAGGCCTCATTGGCCACGGTGCGCCGCTTGATGAGCCGGGACACCTTCAACCACTTGTCAAGTCTCATAGAAATCCTCCTATGTTTCTCCTTATGCTCCGATGCTGTCCTTCAGCGCCTTGCCGGGCTTGAACACAGGGGTCTTGGATGCGGGGATGTTGATCTGCTCCTTGGTGTGGGGGTTGCGGCCAATGCGGGCGGCACGGCTCTTCACCTCAAAGGAGCCAAACCCCACCAGCTGCACCTTCTCCTCCTGGGCCAGGGCCTGGGTAATGGCCTCCAGGGCGGCGTTGAGGGCGGCCTCGGTGTCCTTCTTGGACAGCCCGGCCTTTTCAGCGGCGGCGTTGATGAGATCAGCTTTGTTCATGGTCGTTTGTTCCTCCTAATGGTCTACAATTCAAGGCTGGTGCTTGATGGCGTTCCAGATGTCGTCCAGCTCGGTGAGGCTCATGTCCTCCATCTGCTTGCCCTGGGCGGTGACCGCCTCCTCCACCCGGCGGAACCGGGCGGCAAACTTGTCACAGGCGGCCTGGAGGGCGTCCTCCGGGTCCACCTTCAAAAAGCGGGCCACATTGACAGCGGCAAAGAGCAGGTCCCCCAGCTCCTCGGCGGGGTCTCCGTGGCCGGCGATGGCCTCCTTCACCTCGCCCAGCTCCTCGGAGAGCTTGTCCACCGCGCCGTCCACGCTGTCCCAGTCGAAGCCCACCTTGGCGGCCTTCTTCTGCACCTTCTCCGCCCGCCACAGTGCGGGCAGGGAGCGGGCCACGGCGTCCACAGCGTCGGCCTGGGTGGCCTGGCCCTTCTCCTTCTTCTTCAGCTCCTCCCAGTTGGCCAGAATCTCTCCGGTGGAGGAGACGGTCACATCCCCAAACACGTGGGGGTGGCGGAAGATGAGCTTCTGGCACACGCCGTTGGCCACGTCGTCCAGGTTGAAGCGGCCCTCCTCCTCCTCGATGGAGGTGTGGAACACCACCTGGAGCAGCACGTCACCCAGCTCCTCCTGGAGGTGTTCGGTGGACTGCTGGTCGATGGCCTCGGCCACCTCGTAGGCCTCTTCCAGGAAGTTGCGGCGGATGGACTCATGGGTCTGCTGGGCGTCCCACTGGCAGCCGCCGGGAGCCCGCAGCACCTTTACAATGTCAACGAGATCTTGGACGTTGTACTTGTCCTTGAGAGAAAAATCTACCATACTATCACCTACAATGCAAGGATTATTTGAAATTGGAACCTTTTTGCCGAAGAGTTATTCGGCGGGGGTGATGCGCAGCAGGCGACCGATCTTGTCGCCCTTGGGCATAAACTTCAAGTCCTGGGGAGAGATGGCCCGGAGCAGCACCACCAGAGCCAGATACACCAGGCCGCCCACACCCACGGAGAAGAGGGTGCAAATGGCGTTGCCCGAGTTGCTCAGGGTCCCGGCGGCGTTCTGGAAGGCGGACATGCCGCCCAGGACGGAAGAGGACAGGCCGTAGCAGGACCACACCGCCAGACCCATGATGACCGCAGACACCAGAGGCTTGCCGAAGGCCCGAGTCAGGCTCAGAGAGCGGGGCAGGGTGCGCTTGATGATGATGAGGTCCAGCACGGCGATGATGGCAAAGCACACCAGGGTGCTCACCGGAGCGCCGTGGATGTTGATGTCCTTGTTGCCCACCAGAATGTAGTTGATGGGCAGCTTGAACAGGCACCCAATGATGGTGGTGACCATGGGAATGGTCACCAGGCGGTGGGCCTGCATGATGGCGTTGCACACCAGCATGAAGCAGACAAAGATGACGGCGATGCCCAGCACGGACAGCATCCAGCCGCCCAGTTCCACGTCGGTGGTGGGGTAGAGCAGCCGCATGATGGGCTCACTGAGCACGAACAGACCCACGCCGGCGGGAATGGCCAGCAGGGCGGTGGTGCGCAGGGCGGTCTCGCTGATCTGGGCTCCCAGCTTCCGGTTCTTCACCGCCTGAGCCGCCGACACCGCGGGGATGATGGAGGCGGTGAGAGGCACCATGAAGGAGGAGGGCAGGTTGTACAGGGTGGCCGCCTGGTCAAAGACGCCCTTGAGGGAGCGGGCCTCCAGCTCGGTAAAACCGGCCCCGTCCTGGAGCCGCCCATAGATCATACTGGTGTCAATGAGGTTCACCAGGCCGATCACCGAGGAGCCCAGGGTGATGGGAATGGCCAGCTGGAGCAGGGTGCGGAAAATCTTCTTGGAGGACTCCGGTTTGTCCTGCCCCACCGGGGTGCTCCCATGGTGGGAGCGGAAGCAGAAGGCGGTGTACAGCATGCCCAGGGCGCAGCCCACGGACACGCCGAAGATGGCGCCAGCGGCGGCCACAGACTCATTGTTGGAGGATTTGAGCAGGAAATAGGCCAGAGTCAGGCCGATGACCAGCTTGCTCAGGGCCTCAATGATCTGGGAGACTGCGGTGGGAGTCATGATGGAGTGGCCCTGGAAGTAGCCCCGCATGGCGGACAGGGGGCACAGGAAGAAGATGGCGGGGGCCAGGGCCCGGATGGAGTACCAGCTCTGCCCGTTGTTCATCAGCTCGGCCAGCTGCTTGGGGAAGAAGAACATCAGGCAGAAGCTGATGGTGCCCAGGGCCAGGAAGGTGAGAAAGGCCACCCGGAAGGTCTTTTGCACCTGGTTATGACGGCCCAGAGCGTGGGCCTCCGAGATCATCTTGGACAGGGCCACCGGCAGACCGCCGGTGGAGACGGTGATGAGCAGGGAGTAGATGTAGTAGGCGGTGTTGAAGTCGGAGAACCCCGCCTCCCCCAGGATGTTGCCCAGGGGAATCTTGTACAGAGCTCCAATGAGCTTGACAATGACAATACCGGCGGCCAGAATGGCGGCGCCGCCAAAGAAGGTATTATTTTTGTTTTTGGAAGTGGGATTTGACATAATCTCAACCTTTCACCAAAAAGTCCAGGGTCAGTGGAAGAGGAGGGGGAGGGCATAGTCCCGGACCTCGGCCTGAATCCGCT
Organism: Pseudoflavonifractor sp. An176; assembly: GCF_002160435.1. Lineage (NCBI taxonomy): Bacteria > Bacillati > Bacillota > Clostridia > Eubacteriales > Oscillospiraceae > Pseudoflavonifractor > Pseudoflavonifractor sp. An176. The sequence continues at coordinate 3,752 of NZ_NFKO01000048.1, forward strand.
CCACATCCAGGGTGTGGAAGGTACCGTTTTCATATATGATGTTGCCCCGGGCCATATTCATCACCACATTGGAGCCGTGGGCGGCAAACACCAGGTTTTCCACCACGTCATGGCAGGGGGTGAGGTTGGGGGCGGTGAAATCCAGCAGGATGAGGTCTGCAACCTTGCCCACGGCAATCTGGCCGGTAGGACGGCCCAGCGCTCGGGCTCCCGCCACCGTGGCCATCTCCAGAGCCTGCCGGGGTGTGACCACCCCGGGGGTGCAGCGCACCCCGCTGGGCAGCAGCGCCGCCAGCTTTAGATCGGCAAACAGGTCGGCACTGTTGTGGGAGGACATGCCGTCGGTGCCCAGAGCCACATTCACCCCGGCCTGGAGCATATCAGGGATGGGGGCAATGCCCGAACCCAATTTCAGGTTGGAATAGGGGTTGTGGACGCAGGCCACCCCTTTTTCCGCCATAATGGCCCAGTCCTCCGGGGTGGTGTACACACAGTGGGCGGCAATGCCGCCGTTGTCCCACACCCCGTACTGGTTCAGCGTCTGGATGGGGGTGAGGCCGTGGCGGTCCAGGCTGGCCTGATGCTCACTTTTCGTCTCCGACACATGCACGTGCATGCGCTGGTGATGGTCGTGGGCGAACTGAGCCATCCACTGCCACAGGGGGGCGGAGGAGGTGTACTCTCCGTGGATGGAGGCGTCTATAAGAATTTGCCCGTCTCCCGCCCCGTGGAACTCCTCCGTGAGGGCCCGCTGGGCCACGCAGTCCCCGCAGGTATCGGGGGCAAAGTCGGCCGGGTCGCCAAAATACACTCCGCCACAGGACAGGTTGGCGCTGATGCCGGACTTCAAAATCTCCTGGGCGATGGTGGAGGTGAACATGTACATATCCGCCACGCAGGTGACGCCGGAGGCGATCATCTCCGCCAGGCCCAGCCCCGCCCCGGCGGACACTGCCCGGGGGTCCAGCTTGCCCTCGGCGGGGAAGATGTAGTCGTGCAGCCAGGTCTGCAAGTCGCAGCCCCCGCCGTATCCCCGCATGAGGGTCATGGGCAGGTGGGTGTGGGCGTTCACCAGGCCGGGCATCATCACCTTGCCCGAGCAGTCCACCACCCGGTCAAAGTCGCCCTGGGGGCGGTCCGTGCCCACATAGGTGATGGAGGTGCCCTCCACCTGGACATAGCCGTTTTTGAGAATGGTCCCCGCCTCGTCCATGAGGACGGCGGTGACGTTGGTAAATAGTACGGACATAGGTTCCTCCTTATAACTGGGCCAGACAGCCCAGGACCAGGGGCACAAATCGGTGCCGGGCGGCTTTGCCCGCCTCCAGCACTTCCTCTTCGCTCAGGGGCTTGGGCAGCATCCCGGCGGCTAGGTTGGACAGCAGCGAGAAGCCCAGCACCTCCATGCCACAGTGGGCGGCCACGATGACCTCGGGGGCGGTGGACATGCCCACCGCATCCCCGCCCAGGGCCCGGATGGCCCGAATCTCGGCGGGGGTCTCATACTGGGGCCCGAAGCTGTAATAGTATACCCCTTCCCGCAGAGGAGTACCCAGCCCCTGTGCCACCTGGCGGGCCACCTCTTGGAGCCGGGGGGTGTACAGATGGGAGGCATCGGGGAAGCGCACCCCAAATTCCGGGAGGTTCTCCCCCCGCAGCGGGGACTCCCCGCCCAGCTTGATCTGGTCGGTGAGGAGCATGATGTCCCCGGCGTTCCAGTCGGGGCGGACGCACCCGGCGGCGTTGGTCACCAGCAGGGTGTCACACCCCAACAGCCGCAGCACCCGCACCCCGTAGGCCACATCCTCATAGGAGTACCCCTCGTAGTGGTGCACCCGGCCCTGCATCACCGCCACGGGCTTGCCTGCCAAGGTGCCAAAGACCAGCTGCCCCACATGTCCGGGGGCAGTGGAGCGGGGAAAGTGGGGAATGGAGGCGTAGGGCACCGCCACAGCGTCCTCCACCTCCTGGGCCAGATCCCCCAGGCCGGAGCCTAGAATCAGGGCCACTTTGGGGACAAATTCCCCCAGCTGAGCCCTCAGATAGGCGGCGCTTTCCTGATAATGGGAATACGGATGGGACATAGGTTTCCCTCCTGACAAAATCTTCGGAAATATAAGTGCATTACAAAATAGTTTACACCATTCAACCAGGAAAATCAATCCTGACCCCGTCCGCATTGGCAGGGGAGGGGAAATGTGCTATCATATATAAAAACAGATCCAATGAGGAGGAGACAACATGCGGGACACAAGATCCTTGGTGGTGGTGGTGGACGGCCACGGCGGCGGCATGGGCAAGGCCCTGGTGGCCCGGCTCAGGGAGCGGCTGCCCCAGGTACACGTGCGGGCGGTGGGCACCAACTCCGCCGCCACCGAGGCCATGCTCAAGGGGGGAGCCGAGGACGGTGCCACCGGGGAGAGTGCGGTGATTTTTAATGTGGGGAAGGCGGACTTCGTGGTGGGGTCCGTGGCCATCCTCATGGCCAATGGCCTGATGGGGGAGATCTCCCCCCGCATGGCCCAGGCGGTGGGGGACAGCTCCGCCATCAAGGTGCTCATCCCCGCCAACCGCTGCGGCATCCGCATCGCCATGGGGGGCGAGCAGCCCCTGCGCCGCTATCTGGACGACTGTGTGGACCTGATTGCCGCCGAGCTGCAAGAGTAACCCATACCACAATCTGACGATTTTGGACGGATGAGGCCTCCCTTGGTTGACAAGGGAGGCCTCATCTTATAAAATATTTGTCGAGTGTTTAGTAACAGGTGCATTGCACCCTGAAATATGGCATTATATGGAAGAGTTGGGCGGTCTTTGTCAAAAAGCGGCCCGGTGTGGAAGAGAATAAGGAGAGACGAATGTTACAAAGTGGAAGAAGAATGGAGAAGAAAACACGGACGCTGGCAGGGCTGGCGGCGGTGTTTTTTGCCTGCATGGTGGTTCTGTCCGCCTTTGTGGCGGTGTATGCCGGAGGCGTGCGCTACGGCGTGGTCACCGGCACCGAGGTGGGCCTGAGCGTGCGTGCGGGAGCGGGAACCTCGTACACCCGGCTGGGCCTCATTTACGACGGCACCACCGTCACCATCACCGGGGAGAAAAAGGCCTCAGACGGCGCCACCTGGTACGCCATTGACTACAACGGCGGCACCGGATACGTCATCAGTACCTATATCAAGCTCATTGACGGCGGTGTGGATGACAAGGAGTTTGAGGCCTACCTCAAACAGCAGGGCTTCCCCGAGTCCTACTGGAGCGGGTTGAAGGTGCTCCACGCCATGTACCCCGAGTGGGTGTTCAAGGCCGACCACAACGGCTTTGACTGGAACTACGCCGTGGACCAGGAGTCCAAAATCGGCAACAGTCTGGTGCAGTCCTCCTCCAAGTCCAGCTGGAAGTCCACCGACCCCAAGGCCTACAACTGGGACACCGGGGTGTGGACGGTGTTTGACTCCGGCGGCTGGGTGGCTGCCTCCCGGGAGATCGTGGCCTACTACATGGACCCCCGGAACTTCCTGACCCAGAACAGCATCTTCCAGTTCCTCCTCCAGAGCTACAACGCCCAGGTGCAGAGCGTGGCGGGGGTGGAGCGGCTGGTGGACGGCACCTTCCTGGATGCCACCGTCACCGACACCGACGGCAAGCGAATTTATTACCCCCAGGTGATCTATGATGCGGGCAAGAAGGTGGGGGTCAACCCCTATGTGCTGGCCGCCATGATCATCCAGGAGCAGGGCACCAAGGGGCTCAGCGACAGCATTTCCGGCAAGGCCCCCGGCTTTGAGGGATATTTTAACTTTTACAACATCGGCGCGGTGGCCGGAGGCGGCAACACTGCGGTGAAAAACGGCCTCATTTACGCCAAGGGCGGCATCAACGGCACGGGCACCAGCTATGGGCGGCCCTGGAACAGCCGGGTGCGGGCCATCAGCGGCGGAGCCCAGTTCTACGCCAACGGCTACGTCACCGCCGGACAGGACACCATGTACTTAAAGCGGTTCAACGCCCAGGGGGACAACCCCTTTACCCATCGGTATATGACCAGTGTGTGGGGCGCGGCCTCCGAGGGTCTGAGTCTGGCCGGGGGGTACAGCGAGGAGCTGCGCCAGTCCCCCCTGGTGTTCTCCATCCCTGTGTATGACAATATGCCCAGCAGCCCCTGTGCCCAGCCCACTGGGGACGGCTCGCCGGATAACCGCCTGAGCACCTTGAAGGTGGGCAACTACGCCCTCACCCCGGGCTTTGACAACGACACCACCTCTTACAGTGTGGTGGTGCCCAACTCCGTCTCCTCCGTCTCCATCACCGCCACCCCCAAGGCGTCCACCGCCAAGGTCAGCGGCGCCGGGACGGTGCAGCTGAAGGTGGGGTCCAACACCGTGAAGGTGACGGTCACCGCCCAAAACGGCAGCCAGCGCACCTTTACCCTTACCATTGCCCGGGAGGGCAGCTCCGATTCCGGCGGCTCGCCCACCTTCTCCGTCAAGCCCAAGTACACGGTCAGCGGCACCAACGTCTCCGGTATTGCCGTGGGCACCAAGGTCTCTGACTTTGTCAAGAACCTGAACATTGTGGGCGGTTACGCCCAGGTCAAGACCGCCAGCGGGTCCAACAAGCAGAACACCGCCGTGGTGGGCACCGGGGATACCGTGACCATCTACCGCAACGACGGCACCCAGTACGCCAAGTGGACGGTGCTCATTTACGGAGATGTGAACGGGGACGGGGTAATTACCAACTCTGACCGTGTGAAAATTCGTAACCATGTGTTGGGCACCAGTAAGCTCTCCGGGGTGTACTTTGCAGCCGGAGATATCAATTCCGATGGTCAAGTTTCCAATACGGATAGAATCAAGATTCGCAATCATATTTTGGGCACTGCCCTCATCAAACAGTAAATAGGGAGCAAGTTCATGAAACAACTTAACAGAACTAATTTGATGGCTTTTGTTGTGGCACTGTTGCTAATTCTGACGGTAGCTACTCCCGTGGGACGGGCAGACGAGGCACATGCTTTGCCTTGCACGGTCAGTTTCTCTGACCCTTCCGTCATAGTGGGAAACAATGTCACTGTGAATGTGAGGGTATCTGGCCAAGTTGGCGCAGCAACGATTCACTTGGTGTTTGACCCCAGTTATTTGCAATACGTCAATGGTGACCTTGGAACGTATGGAAAGCACAATGGAAATACCATCACTCTAGACAAGGAAAATGCAGGAAGCGGAAATATGAGTTTTTCCATGACGTTTAAGGCGTTAAAGACGGGGAAAACTTCTATTGACTGTACAGGATATGATATTTCCGATGGAACAACTGATCCCCAGAGTATGAATGTGAACATGGGCAACTCGGTGGTCACCATCAACGCCAAGCCCACCGCCTCGTCCAACAACAACCTCAGTTCCCTGTCCATCAGCCCCGGCACCCTGTCCCCCGGCTTCTCCGCTGGCACCACCAGCTACAGCGCCTCGGTGTCCAACTCCACCACCAGCGTGGCGGTGTCCGCCAAGGCCGCCGATGGAAAGGCCAAGGTGGCGGTGTGGGGCAACACCGGACTGAGTGTGGGCAACAACACCGTCACCGTCCAGGTCACGGCGGAGAACGGCAGTAAAAAGACCTACACCATCACCGTCAACCGGGCCGCGGGGAGCACGGGAGGCAACACCGGCGGGAATGCCCCGGCCCCCGACGACACCCCCAGTC
>NZ_NFKO01000049.1:0-9378 GCF_002160435.1 Pseudoflavonifractor sp. An176
CTTCAGATTCCACCTCACGATGGACACCCTTGCCTTCGGCTAACAGTTCCTACTGCCAAGTCTGTAGTGGACTTTCACCACCAAGTTATTGCCCATGCCGGGCGCACCAAGCAAAAAAGTCGTTCTCCCGTGGGAGAACGACTTTTTTCATTCACTCAGCAACATGCGGTCGTTGTCCAGCTGTTGGCCCGTGCCCGCTTTGAACTGCTCCAAGAGATCTTGGACGGTCATGCCCGCTCTCTGCTCTCCCTCCACGTCCAGCACCACGTGGCCGTCTGCCATCATCAAAGTGCGGTTGCCCAGCTCCAGGGCCTGGGACATGTTGTGGGTGACCATGAGACAGGTGATGTGGTCCCGGGCCACAATGTCCCGGGTCAGTTTCAGCACCTGCTCCGCCGTGGCGGGGTCCAAGGCAGCGGTGTGCTCGTCCAGCAGCAGCAGCTGGGGCGGCACCAAGGTGGCCATGAGCAGGGTCAGGGCCTGGCGCTGTCCGCCGGACAGCAGCCCCACCGGGTGCCCCATGCGGTCCTCCAATCCCATGCCCAACAGGCTCAAATGCTCCCGGAACATGGCCCGGTCCTTTTTGCTGATGCGGCTGAAAGGCGCATTGCCCCGGGAGGAGCGCAGATAGGCCAGAGCCAGATTCTCCTCAATGGTCATATGGGGAGCCGTCCCCTTCAAGGGGTCCTGGAACAGCCTCCCAATGGTACGGCTGCGCTTGTGCTCCGGGAGATAGGTGATGTTGCGTCCCCCCAGAGTGATGCTGCCCTGGTCCACATAGAAGGTCCCGGCAATGGCGTTGAAGAGGGTGGATTTTCCCGCTCCGTTGGAGCCGATGATGGTGATAAAATCCCCGTCCTTCACCTCCAGGGATAGGTTCGAGAGGGCGGTCTTCTCATTGATGGTTCCGGGATAAAAGGTCTTGGAAATCCCTTTGATGTTCAGCATGTTCCCTCACGCTCCCTTCCCTGCCATGGCTTTTTTCTTCTGGAATGCCACCCAGCAGCGCAGGGTGGGGGCAGCAATGGCCAGGCCTACGATGATGGCGGTGACCAGCTTCAGGCACTCCACCGGCACCACCTTGGTGTAGAGCACAATGGCGTAAATCAAACGATAGATGATGGAGCCCACGATCACCGCAATGGCTCCCTTGAGGATGGAGCGTCGGCCCAGCACCGTCTCACCGATAATGAGGCAGGCCAACCCGATGACCACAATGCCCGTGCCGCCGTTGATGTCGGCGGTACGCTGGTACTGGCCCACCATGCCGCCGGACAGGGCGGTGAGGGCGTTGGCAATGCACAGACCCACGGTAATGGTAAAGGTGGGATTCACCGAGGAAGCCCGCACCATGTCCCGGTTGTCTCCGGTGGCCCGGATGGACAGGCCCAGCCGGGTGCCCAGGAAGAGCACCAACAGTACCACCATGAGGATGGTCACACCCCCGGCCAGCACCGTCTCATACCACTTCCCGCCGATGCCCGTGGTGCGGAATAGAGAGAAGATGGTGTCGTCCTTCAACAGGCTCACATTGGAGCTCCACCCCATCACCATGAGGTTCACGGTATATAATCCTGTGTTGGTGACGATGCCCGCCAAAATGGAGGGCACACCCAGGCGGGTCTGCAAAAAGGCGGTGACAAACCCGGCACAGGCTCCTGCCACCATGGCCGCCGGAATGGCCAAAAAGGGGTGGCCAGCCGCGGTCACCGTCACCGACACCGCCGCCCCCAGCACAAAGGCCCCATCCGTGGTCAGGTCGGCAATGTCCAGAATGCGGTAGCTCAAAAACAGGGCCATGGCCACCAGCGCATACAAAAAGCCCAGCTCCAGGGCCGTCTGCACAATATACAGCAATTCCTTCACGCTCCTTTGTCCCGTCCGGCACCTATGTGCCGGACGGGGCATGTTTTCTTATTCCTTGGTGGTAGTCACTTCCACCACTTCACCCAGCTGGCCAAACACCTGAGAGTCAATGCCCAGGGCCTTGGCGGTCTCGGTGTTCACGGTGATGAGGCCGCCGTCCATGTAGTACACATCCTCCATGCCGTCCACGCCCTCGGTGATGGCCTGGTAGGCCAGGTCTGCGGTGCGGGTGCCCAGATCGGTATAGTTGACGCCGCAGGTGGCAAAGGCGCCGTTTCTCACGAAGGAGTCCGCCCCGGTGTAGTGGGGAATTTTGGCCTGGGCCAGCTGCTCGTAAATGGCCAGCTCGGCGGACATGATCACGTTGTCGGTGGGAGTGAAGATGGCATCCACACCACCGGCCACCAGAGCGGAAGCCGCGGCGATCACCTCGTCATTGGTATTGCCCGTCTGTTCCACATAGGAGATTCCCTTGCTGTCCAAGTACTCCTTGGCCTCCTGGATGGGAGTGGCGGAGTTGGGCTCGGACAGAGAGTACAGCAGTCCCACCTTCTTCAGGTCGGGATTTTGGGTGAGCATCATATCCAGAATGACGCTGGTCTCCAGGGCGTCGCTGGTGCCGGTGACGTAGTCCAGCCCGGTGAGCTCTGCGGTCTTGGGGTCCGATACTGCGGCGTACACCACAGGGGTCTGGGTGTCCTGGGCACACAGGGCCATCACCTGAGCGGCGGTGCTGGCAATGGGAATGATGGCGTCCACCCCGTCTACAATGGCTTGGTCTCCCAGCTGCTTGAGTACGGACTGGTCGTTCTGCCCGGAGTACACCTCATATTCAATGGTTACATTCTTTTCCTGGGCAATGGAGTCCAGCTGAGTGGTGATTGCTTTGGCGATCTCATCCAGAGAGGCATGGTCCATCTGCTTGACCACAGCCACCTTGTAGGTGTCGTCCTTCCCATCCTTGCCTGCACCACAGGCACACAGAGAGAGAAGCATGGTGCCCGCTACGGCACAAGCGGCAAATCGACGGATGATCTGGTTGTTTTTCATGGTGTTTTCCTCCATTTTTTGAATTTGGGCGGCAGATGTTTTTCCGCTTTGCCAGGGCCGAAAAATGAAAAAAGCCTCTGCCCCACATGGGACAAAAGCTCAGCTTCTGCGATACCACCCAAATTGACGCCAAACGACGCCCACTCGCTTACGCATACCATCATATGCGCCCCTTCTGATAACGGGTGGGGTACCCGTCAGTCCCTACTTGGTCGCCCGTTCGGTCTGCCCTCCGAAGTCCATTCTCCTAGCTGCTCCCCGCCCCGCTCTCACCGTCCGGGACTCTCTGAAGGTTCGCCACACTGGATACTACTCTCCGTCAATGGTTTGCTGTATTGAAGTTGTTGTGGCCATTATACGCACCCGCTCCCCACTTGTCAACCCCTTTCAAAGAAAAATTTTTAGCACACTAATGTGTCATACTTTTTGAGAGGGACGTGCAAGTCCCTCAGACGACACGCATACCCTTTTCTCACGAGGGAGGGACTGCCATGTTTCGCATCTTAAAAAAACAAATTCTCCGGGATTCCGTCGTCCTCATCGCTCTGGTCACCGCCGCCCTGGCGCTGGTGACTGCCCCCACCCAGGCTATGACAGGGGCGAAAAATGGGCTAACCCTGTGCTGCAACGTCATCATCCCCTCCCTCTTTCCCTTTTTTGTCCTCTCCTCCCTGGCGGTGGATTTGGGGCTGGCCGCCTATCTGGGGCGGCTGCTGGAGGGGGTCATGCGCCCCCTGTTCCGGGTCAGCGGCTGCTGCGCCATGGCCGTGGTGCTGGGCTTTGTGGGCGGCTACCCCCTGGGAGCCAAAACCGCCCTGGAGCTGTACCGCCAAGGTCTGTGTACCAAGACGGAGACCGAGCGGCTTCTGGCCTTCTGCAACAACTCCGGGCCCGCCTTCATCTTGGGCGTGGTGGGAGCTGGCATCTTTGGCAGCGGCCAGATTGGCCTGCTGCTCTACGCCTCCCACTGTGTCGCCTCTCTCCTCACTGGCCTGCTCTTTCGGTTCTACGGCCACGAGGACCCACGGGCCAAGGCAACCAGCTATCCCAAGCCCATTGCCGCCACCACCATTCCCGCCGCCTTCACCAATGGGGTGGTGCGCTCCTTTTCCAATCTATTGAACATCTGTGCCTTTGTCATCTTCTTTTCCGCTCTCCTCCAGCTTATGTCCTACTTTGGAGTATTCACCGCCATTGCCCGGCTGCTCTCTCTGATGGGTGTCTCCTCCCGCTATGCTCCCCAGCTGGTGGCGGGCCTGCTGGAGCTCACCTCCGGGGTCTCCTCCCTGGGCGGCGTGGCCAGTTCCGCCGGGTCCATCTCCATGGCCGCCTTTATGCTGGGCTGGGCCGGGCTGTCCGTCCACTGTCAGGTGCTGTGCTTCCTCATTGACAGCGGCCTTTCTGCCCGCACCTATCTGCTGGGCAAATTCCTCCATGGCCTCATCTCCGCCGCCCTCACCTACCTGGTGACCACCCTCTTCCCCCTCACCTATCCGGTCTCGTACTATCTCACGTCCCAGACCCAGACCATCACCCAGCTGGATTTCCGCCACATCCTCCCGGTAACCCTGGCCACCGCCGTGCTCTGCTGGATGGCCCTTGTTGCTCTGTGTCGATTTTTGTCTGGAAAAACAGGTGGAAAATAGCGGGCGTTTGGTGTATACTGAGGAGGATCTCGGAAGAACAGGAGACTTGCTATGCTGTTTCAAAAAAATATTGAACCCCGCTGCCTCTACTGCAAGCGAGGTGTGGCTCTGGATGAAGAGCAGATTTTGTGCTCCCGCAAAGGCGTGGTGGACCCATGCGGCGCTTGCCGGGCCTTCCGGTATGACCCCTTAAAGCGTGTGCCCAAAAAGCCCGTGGTGGCCAACTTCTCCCACCTGAAAAAAGAAGACTTTATGCTCTAACCCCTCCGTTTCCTTCCAGGAGCCTGACCGATGGTCGGGCTCCTGGTTTTTTGTCCTTCTACACCACTCTCTTCTAATTCCCTTGACCCGAAGTCCACTTTTTGGTATGATAGTTTTGTGCAATACAGAGAGAAGCACATGTACAAGGAGGATGTGTTATGAACAAAATACCAATGTCTAAGCGCATCGCGGCCACTGCATTGTCAGCCAGTCTCCTGCTCAGCTGCTGTCTGACCGCACCCCCGGCCCGCGCCACAGGAGAACGTGATGTCAGCGCATCGCCCTGGTCTACCATTGTGGATGGCGATCTGGGCGACGGAAGCGTCCAGTACCTGAGAGATCGGGACGGCGTGGATGCAGGCGAAACCTATGCCATTTTCTACAACACCACCCGCAGCATTCTCTACCACACAGGAACCGGAAAGACAGACCAGGTCACCGGGACAGCCGCCAACGACGCCCTCAGCCTGGCTTCCAACTTTGCCTCTTCCCGGCAGCTATGGACCATTGAAAAGCGAGAGGGAGACGACGGCTACAACATCAAGAGTCTGGACAGCAACCGCTATCTGGATCTGAGCCAGACCACCGCCGTCAACGGACATGTGAACACCTCAGACCAGCCGGTGCGGGTGGACATCACCTTCCACGAGGAAAGCGGCACCTATACCCTCTCCAATGGCAGCAACTACCTCACCCACGGCAGTACCGCAGGCAACAAATACTACTGCAGCACCAGCCAGGACTCCGCCCTGATTGAATTCCAGCTCTATCAGGAGACCCAAGTGCTGCCCACCGTGGTGGGGGAGAACCCCAAGGGTACGCAGCCTGTGTCCGAGCCCTTCAGCAGTGAGGCCACCGGAAGCCAGCATTTCCGCATCCCCTCTCTGTACACCCTGGACAACGGCTGGATCGTGGCCGCCTCGGACATCCGCTGGACCACCAGCGGTGACTCTCCCCAAAACCTGGACACCATTGTCAGCATCTCCAAGGACAACGGCCAGACTTGGGAGTGGGAAGTGGTGAACTACCTGGCCGACATGGCGGAAACCACCACCAGCAACGCCAGCAGCTCCTTCATTGATCCCTCCATCGTCCAGGACAGCAACGGCACCGTCCACATGGTGGTGGATGCCTGCCCCTCTTACGTGGGCCTGATGAGCGGCAATCAGATGGGCCAAGAGAGCACCGGTTTTGACGATCAGGGCCGCCTGCTGGTGGCCAAGGCTACCGCTGGCACCTATGCCCCCAAGACCGTTTCTTCTTACACCTACTATGTGGATTTGAACAACACCAACGGTTTGGCAGAGCCCGCCAACGACAACGGCAAAGATGTCATCCTCTACCCCATTTGCAGCCAAGACGGCACCGCCACAGATACCTGGGTGGATGCCTACTTGAACGTGTATGTAAAGTCTGAGGAAGACGGCACCTTCACCAAGCCCTACGTCACCCAGCTGGGCAACTCCGCCAACCGGGTGCAAAAGAACCTGTTCTTCCAGAACAGCGAGTGGAAGGTCTATCCGGTGTTCTACATCATGCACCGCACCGCCCAGGTCACCGACGAGGGCTTGGAGTGGAGCGAGCCCAAGTTCTTGAACATCAAGACCGCCGCCAATGAGAAATTCACCGGCGTCTGCCCTGGCCGTGGTGTCACTATGACCTACAACGGCACAGAGCGCATTATCTTCCCCCTCTATGACAACCGCACCGGCAACGAGCTGGCCAGCGTCATCTATTCCGATGACGGCGGCGCCAGCTGGCAGCGGGGTGAGCACAACAGCAACCTCAATGGGGTGGGCAAGACCAGCGAATCGCAAGTGGTGCTCCTCCCCAACGGCGATCTTCGGATGTACTCCCGCAACACCATCAACTATGTCAGCTACGCCGACTCCTCCGATGGCGGTGTGACCTGGAGCCAGTGCCAGCCTGACAACAATCTGTTCAGTCAGAAGAGTGGCGGCGGCTGCATGGTCTCCTTCATCAATCTGGAGGGCACGCTCATCGGTCCCGACGACCAGGAGTATGACAACCTGATTCTGGGCTCCTATGCCCGCATTCAGCGCTCGGAGGGCGTGGTGCGCATCGGCTCCGTGGCCGAGGACGGCACTGTCACCTGGCTCAACGATGACGCCACCCGCTACACCGGCGTCAACAATTGCTTCGCCTACTCCTGCGTCTCCCAGCTTCAAGAGAACGGCAAGGCCACCGACACCTTTGCCATTCTCTACGAAAACCAGTCTCCCCCCTGCCAGATCGCCTTTGAAACCCTCACGGTCCAGGACCTGCTGGGTGACGGCTGGTACATGATCCAGGATGAGAGTGAGAAAATCACCCTGACTCTGGAGCCCCAGTTCGTCAATCTCAGCGTGGGCCAGTCCGGACAGGTGCAGGCCATTGTCACCCCTGAGGATGCCGCCACCATCACCTGGAGTTCGGACAACCCCGCAGTGGCTACGGTCAGCGACACCGGTGTCGTCACCGCCGTCAGCAGCGGCACCGCTACCATCACCGCCACGGCCACCGCCTCCAACGGGATTGTCCGCACCGCCAAGCTCTCTGTGGCAGTCCAGGACGAGAGCGGCATCACCCTGCCTCCCTGTTTCCAGGATACCATTTCCAGTGAGGAGCACGAGGCCCAAACCACCTATGATCTGGACACCGACGGCATAGACGCAGAGGGTGTCTACGCCATCTATCACGCCGGTACCCAGAGAATCCTCTATCACGCCAACGGCCAGAGCAACACCGATCAGGTGACCGGCTCCGTGTCCAACAACCAGCTGACCTTGGACGGACAGTATGCCGCCAGCCGTCAGCTGTGGCGCATCACCCAGACCGAGGAGGGCTACACCATCCAGAGCCTGGAGGCGGACGGCGCCTACCTCCGCCTCAATGACGCTGCTACCCAGCCCGGCGCCCGCGTGCCCGTCCAGAGCGGGCCCTACACTCTGACCATTCAGCCCGGCGCCACCCCTGGCTCCTATACCATCTCCCACACGGTGGGCGACCAGGAGCTCTATCTGTCCCACTCCAGCGAACCCACCAAGCAGTACAACGTGAGCACCGAGGGCTGCGAGGTCCAGCTGTTCCTGCAAACCACCATCCCCGCCCACACCACCTATCAGGTCAGCACCAGCGGTCTGAGAGAGTTGGTGGCCTTTGTGGACACCTTGGATACCCAGGACTACGCCCCCGAGTGCTGGGAGGCCCTCCAGGCCGCCAAACAGGCCGCCAACGACTTCCTGGCCAACGATGACGCCCCCGTGTTTGACAACGAGGCAGACGCCCAAGCCCATCTGGAACAGGTGACCGCTCTCACCCAAGCCCTGTATCAGGCGTGGATGGAGCTGGTTCCTCCCCACACCTATGGAGAGCCCGACTTCCAGTGGGCTGAGGATTACTCTCAGGCCACCGCCACCTTTATCTGCACCTATGAGGGCTGTGGTCACTCTGAGACGGTGAATGCCGTCATCACCACCCAGGAGACTCCCGCCACCTGCACCGAGCCGGGCAGCACCACCTATGTGGCCACCGTGGTCTTCCAAGAGGAGCCCTACACCGCCCAGCAAGGGGTGAAGCATGACGCCCTGGGCCATGACTTCTCGGTCCTGTGCCACGATGAGACAAGCCACTGGTATCAGTGCTCCCGCTGCTCCGCCACCACCCAGCCGGAGGCACACAGCGGCGGCACCGCCACCTGCCAGGAGAAGGCTGTGTGTGCCATCTGCCAGACCACTTACGGCGATCTGGCCGCCCACACCCCCGAGGCAATCCCCGGGAAGGCTCCCACTTGTACCGAGACCGGACTCAGCGAGGGCAGCCAGTGCTCCGTGTGCCACACCGTTTTGGTGGCCCAGGAGACCCTGCCCGCAACGGGCCACAGCTATTCCAACGGTGTCTGCACCGTCTGTGGAGCCAAGGACCCGGACGCTGAGAAGCCCACTCCTACGCCTACTCCCTCCCCCGCCCCCACCTCTCAGCCGGAAGGCCCGGCTCAAACCGGTGACAGCGCCAACCTTCCTGTGCTGTTCACCACAATGACCATTTCCGCGCTTGGTCTCCTCCTGTTGATGGACCGAGTCCGCAGAGCCAAGCACTAACCCATGTCAAAGACCCCTGGGGATTGTTCCCCAGGGGTCTTGTGGTTGTAGTTTGATTCTATAGAGTCGTAAAAAATAAAAAGAGGACGATCAAACGATCGTCCTCTTCGTGTCGGCACTACCTATCTTCCCGGGCCGTCGCCAGCCAAGTATTTTCGGCGCAAGTGAGCTTAACTGCCGTGTTCGGAATGGGAACGGGTGGACCCTCACTGCAATCAGCACCGACTAAGTCGACACAGACCTTTTGATCTGCACTGAACATTTGACATATTACCAGGTTTCTCTGGTTTTGTCAAGTGTTTTTCCCCATTTTTTTGGGGTTCCCACTTAGGTGTGCCTCACACCTAAGTGGGAGTGGTACACCTTCAGGGACTCGAACCCTGGACACCCTGATTAAGAGTCAGGTGCTCTACCAACTGAGCTAAAGGTGCCCATGGAAGGGGGTGTCATGCTTC
>NZ_NFKO01000005.1:0-130006 GCF_002160435.1 Pseudoflavonifractor sp. An176
CTCAATCCGTTGATTCTCGTTCGACTTGCATGTGTTAAGCACGCCGCCAGCGTTCATCCTGAGCCAGGATCAAACTCTCAATAAAATGGTATCTAAACGGTTTTCACCGCTTAAATCAATTTTATTGAAGCTAATCTCTTAACTTCAAAGATATGAATTGATGAGACCCTTCATTTCACTGTGTTACCAGTTTCCATGAAGGACTCTTGTGTCCTTCTGGTGCTTTTCGTGTTTCTCATTGTTTAATTTACAAGGTACAAACCGCTTCATCAGCGGGTTTTTATTGTACCACGCGGTTTTCAACTTGTCAACACCTTTTTCAACTTTTTTCGAAGCTGTTTGGCGTTGTTTTGTTTCGTCCGGGGCACGTTTAGATACTATACCAGCTCTTCTCTCATTTGTCAACACCTTTTTTCAACTTTTTTATCGTTTGCTTTTCCCGCCCTCCTGTGGTATCGTAGGTTTGCTATATCTACTATATAATGTAAGAGCGGAGGTATCCCTATGCCCATTCGTATTCCCGACTCCCTGCCTGCTACCAGTGTATTGGAGGGCGAGAATATCTTCGTGATGACAGAGCACCGTGCTCTCCACCAAGACATCCGACCTTTGAATCTTTTGATTCTGAATCTTATGCCCACGAAGATCGTCACCGAGACGCAACTGCTGCGCAAGCTGTCCAACACCCCCTTACAGATCAATGTACAGCTGCTCAAGACCAGCAGCCATGTCTCTCAGAATACCGACAGCCATCACCTGGACTCCTTCTATACCACCTTCGATCAAATCCGCAACAACCACTATGACGGCATGATCATCACCGGAGCCCCGGTGGAGAACCTGGACTTCGAGGAAGTGGACTACTGGGAGGAGCTGTGTCAGATCATGGAGTGGACTCGCACCCATGTGCACTCCACCTTCCACATCTGCTGGGGCGCTCAGGCCGGTCTATACTATCACTACCACATTCAAAAGCACACCCTGCCCCACAAGCTGTTTGGCATCTATCAGCATCAGATCATCCGCAAGCAGTCCCCCCTGTTCCGAGGCTTTGACGACCGCTTCTATGCCCCCCACTCCCGATACACCGAGGTGCACCTGGAGGACCTCCAGGCCATCCCCGAGCTGGAGCTGCTGGCGGTATCCGACGAGGCAGGGGTCTTCGGCGTGAAGAGCATGGACAACCGCCGCTTCTTCATCTTCGCCCACCCGGAGTACGACGAGGACACCCTGGCCCGGGAGTACTTCCGGGATGTGGACCGTGGCCTGGACATCGCCGTCCCCGCCCACTACTTCCCCCAGGACGACCCCAACCAGGCCCCCATTGTCAACTGGCGGTCCGCCGGACAGCTGCTGTACACCAACTGGCTGAACTACTACGTCTATCAAACCACCCCCTACGACTTACGGGAGATTTCCAATGAAGATTGATTTTGAAGCGGTGCGCAACAACCCCGAAATCCGCACCTATATCACCCAGGCAGACGCCTCTCTGGTGGCCCTGGGCTACACTGAGCACTCCTTTGCCCACGTCACCAAGTGTGCCATGACCGCCGCCCAGCTGTTACAGGACCTGGGCTACGATGAACGGCACATTGAGCTGGCCAAGATCGCCGGATTCATGCACGACATCGGCAACGTCATCAACCGAGTGGACCACGCCCAGAGCGGCGCTGTCATGGCCTTCCGCATTCTGGATAAGATGGGCATGGAGCCTGCCGACGTGGCAGTGGTCATCACCGCCATCGGCAACCACGACGAGCACACCGCTTATCCGGTCAACGCCGTGGCCGCAGCTCTCATTCTGGCAGATAAGAGCGACGTACGCCGCAGCCGGGTGCGCAACCAGGACACCATCAACTTTGACATCCACGACCGGGTCAACTATGCCGTGGAGAAGTCCGATCTGACCCTGGATTCTCAGGCCAAGACCCTGACCCTGTCCATCACCATTGACACCGAGATCTGTGCGGTAATGGACTACTTCGAGATCTTCCTCTCCCGCATGCTCCTGTGCCGCAAGGCCGCCGAGTTCTTCTCTCTGAAATTCCAGTTGGTTATCAACGGTTCTAAGGTGTTGTAATATGCTGCATGTCACCAATCTCCGTCTGCCCATTGACGCAGACCAGACAACCTTATATAAGAAAATGGCCAAGCACCTGGGGGTATCGTCGAAGGACCTGTCCCAGGTGGTGCTCACCCGCCAGTCCATTGACGCGAGAAAAAAGCAGGACGTGCACTACGTCTGCTCGGTGCGGGTACAGGTGTCCAACCAGCAGGCGGTGTTAAAGCGTCACCCCAAGGGGGTCACCCTGTGGGAGGAGAAGCCCTACACCCTGCCGCCCCTGGGCCGCACCTCTTCCCTCCCCCCAGTGGTGGTGGGCACCGGCCCCGCCGGACTGTTTGCCGCCCTGACCCTGGCCCGGGCTGGATTGAAACCTATCGTGCTGGAGCGCGGCGGCGACGTGGACCAGCGCACCCAGGCGGTGGAGGCGTACTGGTCCACCGGGAAGCTGGACTCCCGCTCCAACGTACAGTTTGGCGAGGGAGGCGCCGGCACCTTCTCCGACGGCAAACTCACCACTGGCATCAACGACCCCCGCATCGCCCATGTGTTCCGCACCTTTGTCCAGCACGGGGCCCCGGAGGACATTCAGTGGTCCCACAAGCCCCACATCGGCACCGACATTCTCCGCCAGGTGGTGAAGTCCATGCGAGAGGAGCTGATCTCTCTGGGCGCTGAAGTGCGCTTTGGCCATCAGCTCACCGGGCTGCACATTCAGGACGGCGCCATCACCGCCGTGGAGATCACCCACGACAGTGAGGTCTACACCCTCCCCTGCGACACCCTGGTACTGGCTCCCGGCCACTCCGCCCGGGACACCTTCGCCATGCTCCTAGACAGCGGGCTGGCCATGGAGCAGAAGAACTTCGCCATCGGGGTACGCATTGAACACAAGCAGGAGGCGGTGAGTCAGGCCCAGTTCGGCCCCAGCTGGGACAAGCTGCCTGCTGCCGACTACAAGCTGTCCTGTCACCTGCCCAATGGCCGCTCCGCCTTTACCTTCTGCGTCTGCCCCGGCGGACAGGTGGTGGCCTCCGCCAGCCAAGACGGGCAAGTGGTCACCAACGGCATGTCCCTGCGGGCCCGGGACCAGGAGAACATCAACGGCGGTTTCCTGGTGGGCGTGGGCCCCGACGACTTCCCCGGGGACGACCCCCTGGCCGGGGTACGATTCCAAGAACAGTGGGAAGAGGCCGCCTGGGCCTACGGTGGCGGCAATCCCATGGCTCCCGCCCAGACCGTGGGGGATTTCCTGGCCGGACAGCCCTCCTCTGGGCCCCGCTCCATTCTCCCCTCCTATCGGCCCGGGGTGGTATGGGGCAGCTTGGAGGGCGCGCTCCCCGACTATGTACTGGACACCCTGCGCCAAGCCCTCCCCCTCTTTGACCGAAAGCTCAAGGGCTTTGCCACCCCTGAGGCGGTTCTCACCGGGGTGGAGACCCGCTCCTCCTCCCCTGTGCGCATGGTCCGAAGCCAAGATTACCAGTCCGTCTCCGTGCGGGGCATCTACCCCTGCGGCGAGGGGGCCGGGTACGCCGGAGGCATCACCTCCGCCGCCGTGGATGGCATCAAAGTGGCGGAAGAAATTATTCAAAAAAATTTTTGAGGCACACGCAATATTCCGGTCCTCTCCTGCGTTATATAGATGAACAGAGGTGAAACCATGATATTATTCACATCGGCTCTGCCCGTTGAGCGCTCCGGGCACGACAGCCACCAGCTGGATGATCTCATCACACGGATGGCCCAGGGAGACAAAGAGGCCCTGGCCAGCCTCTACCAAACCACCAAGGCCGCCGTATACGGTTTTGCTCTGTCGGTACTGAAAGACGTGGACCATGCAGAGGACATTACCCAGGACACCTTTATCCAACTCTATCACAGCGCCGGGTCCTACCGCTCCCAGGGAAAGCCCATGGCCTGGATCATCACCATCACCCGCAATCTGGCCCTGTCCCGACTGCGGGAGCAGTCCCACACCCTCCCCCTGGAGGAGGCACATCTGGCCCGACTCTCCCACAATCCCATGGTGGACCAGGACGACCTGCTCACCTTAGACTCCCTGCTCTCTCTTCTAGATGACCAGGAGCGGCAGATCGTCACCCTTCACGCCCTCACAGGGCTCAAGCACCGGGAGATCGCCCAGCTGTTGTCCCTGCCCTTACCCACAGTTCTTTCCAAGTACCATCGTTCCATTAAAAAGCTTAACGCCGCATGGAAGGAGGCAGACTGAGATGACCCACGAGGAAATTCACAAGCGAATTCAACAGGCGGCCACCCACGCTGCCCCCGATCAGTTGGATGCCATCCTTTCCGCCTGCGAGGAACAGAAAGGAACTGTGATCTCTATGAAAAACAATTCTAATAAGCGCCGCTGGATCGCTCCCCTCTCCGCCGCAGCCGCCCTGGCCATTGTGGCCGGCAGCATCTTCGGCATCTCCCGTTTCCAACAGGCAAGTGCCGCCGACTCGGTGGTGACCCTGGACATCAACCCCAGCATCGCCCTGTCCGTCAACAACAAGGAGACTGTCACCACTGCCACCCCTCTCAACGATGACGCCAAGGACATCATGGGCGGCATGGAGCTGGAGGGCACCAATCTGGAGACTGCCGTCAACGCCATCATCGGCGCCTGCCTCCAGAAGGGGTATCTGGACGAGCTGGAGAACGCCATTCTGGTATCGGTGGAGAACGCTGACGCCGACACCGCCACCCAGCTCCAGAACGAGCTCACCACCACCATCTCCGGCGCCTTCCAGTCCGGGGCCATCCTCACCCAGACCGTCACTGTGGACGACGACCTGGCCCAGCTGGCCCAGCAGTACAACATCTCCGCCGGAAAGGCCAGCCTCATCCAGGAGGTCATCGCCCAGGACAGCACCCTCACCTTTGAGTCCCTGGCTCCCCTGTCCATGAGCGAGATCTCCCTCATCGCCTCCTCCCGCAACCTGACTACCACCGGGGTGTCCCAGACCGGCTCCACCAGCGATCAGGCCTACATCGGCCAGGACGCCGCCTTGCAGGCCGCCTGCGACCACGCCGGCATCGCCACCAGCGACGTACAGGGACTGAGCACCGAGTTTGGTTGGTCCAAGGGCGTCATGGTGTACGAGCTGGACTTTTGCAGCGGTGGCACCGAGTATGAGTACGACATCAACGCCATGGACGGCAGTGTGGTGAAGAACGAGCAGGAGCCCTGCGACCACACCTGGCACACCAGTTCCGGTAACACCGGCGCTCAGGGCAACACCACCTTCATCGGCGAGTCCGCCGCCACGGCCGCCGCTCTGTCCCATGCCAAGGTGGACCAGAGTGCCGCCCAGTCCCTCACCGTGAAGCTGGACGAGGACGACGGCGTGACCTACTACGAAATTGAGTTCTGCTCTTCTGGCGTGGAGTACGACTACGAGATCAACGCCACCACGGGCGATGTGGTAAAGTTCGAGCAGGACACCTGCGACCACTACGCCCACCGCTCTGGTTCCAACAACTCCACCAATCAGAACCAGAACCAGAATCAGAACCAAAGCCAAGGCAACTCCAGCGGGGCCTACATCGGCTATGACGCCGCCCTCCAGGCCGCTTGCAAGCATGCCGGAGTGGACGCCTCTCAGGTCTCCCGGCTGGAAAATGAGCTGGACCACGACGATGGCGTGGCCCGCTATGAGATTTCCTTCCATGTAGGCAACATGGAGTATGAGTACGAAATCAACGCCACCACCGGTCAGGTTCTGAAATATGAATCTGAGCGGGACGACTGACGTGGCACACACCCCTATGACCCGGCACGGAATTCTTTCTGTGCCGGGTCCTTGCTTTTCCCCGCCCATTTGGCTATACTGTCACCCAAAGGAGGAATTACTGTGCTCCATCGTCACCCCAACTATTATCCCGGTTTCCGCTGCCTGGGCGGTGCCTGTCCCGACACCTGCTGCCGGGACTGGGACATTGTCCTGGATGAGGAGACCCTTTCCGACTATCAAACCGCCCCCGCCTCTCTGGCCCAGCGCCTCCAGGAGAGTCTCACCACCGACGAGGAGGGGGACACCTGCTTCCGTCTGGACCATCGGGGCTTTTGTACCATGATCACCCCGGACGGGCTATGCGCCATTCAAAAGGAGTGGGGGGAGTCCCATCTGTGCGACCACTGCGCCGCCTATCCCCGATTCATCGAGGAGTACGGCAACCTCACCGAGGCCTCCCTGGCCATGTCCTGCCCCGAGGTGGCCCGGCTGCTGCTGGAGAGCCCCGCGTTCCAGGTGGAGGAGGTGGATGACGGCCACCCGGACCAGCCCTTCCCCGACATTCCGCCCCAGCTGCTCGCCGGACTGGAGACCACCCGGCAAGCGGTCCTGAACGGGATGGAGGAGCCGCAGTACACCCTCTGGGAACGCCTGCAAGGGGTGCTGTATTTGGCGGATACACTACAGGACGCCATTGACTGCGAGGACTACCCGGCCATGTCCCAGGCCGTCCTCTCCCTCCGCCCCCTCTCCTCCACCGGGAACGGGAAAGAATTCGTCCAGACCCTGTGTCGGTTCTTCTCCTCTCTGGATCCCCTGCGCCCCACCTGGCCCCAGCGTCTGGGTCAGTGCTGCCAGCAGCTGGAGGGCCTGACCGAGGCGGAGTACCGGGACCTGTGCCGCCGCTTCGAGGGCCAGTTCCCCCAGTGGCAGCGCCACCTCACCAACGTGGCGGAGTATCTTCTCTTCCGTCACTGGCATAAAACTGTCAACGATGACCAACTCTATGGACGGGCAGCCTTTATCTCGTGCAGCACGATTCTACTCTACCACCTATTCCTCACCCAGTGGGCAGAGCGAGAAACCCTCAGTCAGGCGGAGGAAATTGCCCTCTGCTGCGCCTTCAGTCGAGAGGTGGAACACATGGAGGAGAATCTGGACCTGGCCATGGACACCTGCGCCACCCTGTCCCCCGATGCCATCCACTTCCCCCAATGTTAAAAGGAGTTCAACACCCCATGGATATTTCCACCCTGGTTTCCAATCAACACGCCCACTTCCGCTCTGGTGCCACCCTGCCCGTGGCCGCCCGTCTGGACGCCCTGAACCGTCTACGCCGCAACATTCTGGCCATGCAGCCGGACATTGAGGCGGCCCTCCAGGCGGATTTGGGCAAACACCCCTACGAGAGCTATTTCTGTGAGATTGGGCAAGTGCTGGAGGAGCTGTCCTACCTCCGCTCCCACCTGCGCCGCTGGGCCAAGCCCCGGACAGTCCACACTCCCATGACCCTGTTCCCCGCCAAGAGCCGCCGCTACCCCCAGCCCTACGGAGTGGTGCTGGTGATGTCCCCCTGGAACTATCCCTTTATGCTGTCTCTAACTCCGGTGCTGGGGGCCATCGCCGCAGGCAACTGCGTCATCCTCAAGCCCTCCGCCTATACCCCCGCCACCTCCAAGGTGCTCTCCCAACTCGTGGCCGCCACCTTTGACCCCCAGTATGTGGCGGTGGTGGAGGGAGGCCGGGCGGAGAACTCCGCCCTTCTGGACCAGCGGGTGGACTACATCTTCTTCACCGGCGGGGTCACCGTGGGCAAAGAGGTGATGCGCCGGGCCGCCCAGAACCTCATCCCCGTGACCCTGGAGCTGGGCGGCAAGAGCCCCTGCATTGTGGACGAGACCGCCGACCTGGCTCTGGCCGCCAAGCGCATCGTATTCGGAAAATTTCTCAACGCCGGACAGACCTGTGTGGCCCCGGACTATGTGCTGGTTCAGGAGCGTGTAAAGGAGCAGCTGGTGGAGCAGCTGAAAAAGGCCCTCCACGACGCTCTGGGGGACGACCCTCTGTCCAACCCCGAGTACGGCAAGATCGTCAATGACAAGCACTACCGCCGCATTCTGGGACTGCTGGAGGGTCAGACCATCCTCTTGGGCGGCCAGGCCCGAGACGGCAAGATCGCCCCCACCCTGCTGGACCAGGTAGACCCCCAGTCTCCGGTGATGCAGGAGGAAATTTTCGGCCCTGTCCTCCCCATTCTCTCCTACACCACGCCCCAGGAGGTGGTGGACTTTGTCTCCAGCCGGGAGAAGCCCCTGGCCCTGTACCTGTTCTCCCGAAGCCGGGCGATGCAGGAGTTGGTGACCTCCCGCCTGTCCTTCGGCGGCGGCTGCTTCAACGACACCATTCTGCACCTGGCCACCCCCTACCTACCCTTCGGCGGGGTGGGCCACAGCGGCATGGGCGCCTACCACGGCAAGGCCAGCTTTGACACCTTCACCCATTACAAGAGCATCCTGGTGGGCGGCCAGCACGTGGACGTGCCTCTGCGCTACCACCCCTACACCCCCTCCAAATTCAACCTTTTGAAACGGTTCCTGAAATGACAAAGATCTGCGGCGCAAAATGCGCCGCAGATCTTCTTTTACTCCATATCCTTAATGGCCATGGGAAAGGCGGTGATAAACCAAGGGGCAAAGCGGGCGGGGTCTTGGATGAGGAGGGAGAGAATCTCCTCCTTGGTGTACCACCGGGTCTCCATAATTTCCTCCGGATTGGGGGTCACCGGTCCGGAATAGGTCCCCACAAACACATGGTCATACTCATACTCGTACAGGTCCGGGGCGAACTGGTGGCGGTAGACGAAACTGCCCACCTCCCGGCAGGGGCAGGACACCCCCAGCTCATCCATGAGCCTGCGCTGCACCGCCTTCTCCAGCGTCTCCCCATCCCGAGGATGGGAGCAGCAGGAGTTGGCCCACAGCCCGCCGGAGTGGTACTTGTGGAGGGCCCGGCGCTGGAGGAGCACCCGCTCCCCGTCATACAAAAAGATGGAGAACGCCCGGTGGAGCAGCCCCCTCCGGTGGCACTCCTCCTTCCCCATGGTACTCACCGGCACGTCCAGGGGGTCTACACAAATCAGCAGGTCTTCCATATCACTGGCCTCCCATCTTCTTGTACGCCTCCGCCGCCTGTTGGGCAGCCTGGGCACAGTTGTCCATCATCTCTTTAATTTGCGCCTGGCTGGCGTGGTCCAGATGCAGCCCGGCACAGATGCACATCGTCTCGTTGGTGGCCAGGCACAGCTGCTTTGCCACCGTCTGGGCGGCATACACATCCTTGTGTCCGGGGCCGCAGATGGTGCTGAGGTCCGCCGTGAGCCCCTCTCCCGAGGACTTGGGCCGAGGCACGGCGTAGGCCACGCCCCCCACATGGGCCACACCCCCAGTGAGAAAGCCGCACAGGCCCCGCCCCTGGGTGGTGGAGAGGGTCAGACGGACGGCACAGGGGGCGCTGCCCGCACAATGAGGTCCTCGTCATAGGCGTTGGCCAGTCCCGAGAGGGTCTTCATGCTGCACGGGAGGATGATCATCCCGTCGGTGCGGTAGGAGCCGCCGGAAATGGCGGCCGCCAGATTGTCCACGTCATAGGTATAGTCCGCCAGCTTCTTCAACTCTTCCAAGTCTATGGAGGTCTCCCGCTGGAAGATCACCTCTGCACCTCGGCTGATGACCAGGTGGGTCTCCACCTGGGGCATGTGGTGGAGCACCTCCAACAGTCTGGCCCCCATCTGCACCCCCGTGGCGCCGCTGATTGCTACAATAAGCCGTTTCATGTCTGTGTCTCGTCCTTTCATGGTTCCTGGGTCAGTATGCCCTGCTGTGCAAAGAACTCATAGAGGTGCTCCGCCCCGGCGGACAGGTGGGCGTGCTTGAGCCGCACCACTCCGATGAGGGACTCCATGTCCCCGCTGAGGTCCTTGCAGCACAGATCTGGAAACAGGTCGGTATTCACCAGGGCCTTGGGCAGGATGGTCACTCCCAGCCCCGAGTTTACCAGGCTGAGCAGGTACCGGTGCCGGGCGGCGGTGTAGATTACCGAAGGATGGAAATTCTCCCGGTGGAACTGTCGGACACACAGGTTGTGCAGCACCGACTCGTCGCTCATGAGCACAAAGGGCAGTTGGGAGAGCTGAGAGAGGGAGACGCATTCCTCCGCGGGAATTCCCTCCTGGGTATTCCGGTACACCAGCACCAGCTTGTCCCGGTAGATGGGGTGGAACTCGTACACCTCCGGGTCCAGCTCATCCATACGCACCACGGCGAAATCCAGCTTTCCGTGGTCTAGCAGCGGTATCCCTGCTCCAGAGGCAAAATTCCCATGGAAATGGTCTTCTTGGCGCTGCTATACTGCTCCATGTCCTGAAGCATGGCCTTATAGGTATCATTGAGCCTTCTGGCATATTCCAGAAACGCGGTGCCGCCAGGGGTGAGGGCAATTTTGTTGTTGGTGCGGTCAAACAGCTGGACGTTGAGCTCGGATTCCAGGGACTTGATCTGTTTGAGAGGGAGGACTGGGAGATAAACGTCTCGCTGGCCGCTGCAGAAAACCCACCCCAATTCACGATGTCCAGAAAGTGTTGGATCTGTGCCATGGTCATGTCCATTCCCCCTCGTTTTCACTCTTATCTTATGAATTTTACTACGTCTGACACCTCTCATGCAACTCCCCACACCAAAAATTCTCCATCGTTTTTGGGAATAGGCGCACCACCTTTCCCTTCGATCAGAAGCACCGCTTCCAGCGCTCCAAGTTCAAGGAGCTGGACCCCAAGAAGTGGGTGCCTGATCTGTTCTAACCTGCGCTTCCATCTAGAAAGGAGAGAGAACCTATGCCAATTGGCGTGATGATCAACGCCCTGTCCGTGGTGGTAGGCGGCCTTGTGGGGGCCGTGGCCGGAGGGCTTTTGAAAGACGACTTCAAAGACCGTATCAACATGATCTTCGGCTGCTGCTCCATGGGTATGGGCATCAGCTCCATTGTGCTGATGCAGAACATGCCTGCGGTGATCTTTTCCCTCATCATCGGCACCGCCATCGGTCTTGCCATCCATCTGGGGGGACAACATCAACCGTGGCGCCGTGGCCATGCAGAAGGTTGTGTCCCGGTTCATCCACAACAACAGCAAGCTCAGCGAGGAGGAGTTTACCGCCACCCTGGTGACCATCATCGTGCTCTTCTGCGCCAGCGGCACCGGCATCTATGGCTCCATCGTGTCCGGCATGACGGGAGACCACACCATTTTGATCTCCAAGTCCATCCTGGACCTGTTCACCGCCGCCATCTTCGCCTGCAGCCTGGGCGCGGTGGTGTCCCTGGTGGCGGTGCCCCAGTGCATCATCTTCCTCATCCTCTTTTTCGCCTCTACCGTCATCTTCCCCCTGACCAATGACGTGATGATCGCCGACTTCAAAGCCTGCGGCCTGTTCCCTTTGGATAGAAAAACAGCGAGGTCGAGAAACCCCTTCGGGATTTCCTGACCTCGCTGTTTTTGACGCTTGTGTTGCCTCAATCTCAGAGCTCCACGCTGCCGGTCTCGGTGTCGTTGACCACATAGTAAGCCAGACCCTCTTCGGGCTTGACGTACACGCAGAACTTCTTCATGGAGGTAGCCTTGTTGCCCTGGGCCAGGTAATCTTCCTTGGCCTTCTTCACAACCTCAGCCATATCCCACTCCTTGCCGGCAAACTGCACGTAAGCCAGCTCCACCTTCTTGGGGGCGGCGGTACGGGTGGTCTTCTTCACAGGCTGCTCCACAACCTTCTTCTCCAAAGAGGCTTCAACCTTGGGCTCGGTCACGGTCTTCTTCTGAGCCGCTGTCACTCTCGCCATCTTAATTTCCTCCTTTCACTTCATCTATCCAAGTGAATGTAACAGACTTGCTTTTGCAAATCTTGGTCTATTCTACTCCCTTTTCCCATGGTTTGCAAGGCATACGCACCATTTCTTCCCTTTTGAACAGGAGTACGCAGACATATATTCCATGATTAGGAAGTATTCCACAAAAAAAGGACACACGTCCAACGTGTGTCCTTTTGGTGCGCGAGGCGGGAGTCGAACCCGCACGCCCTTGCGAGCACTGGCACCTGAAGCCAGCGAGTCTACCAATTCCACCACTCGCGCAAGTGGCTTGGTTGCCTCAGCAACGGAGGTAATAATACCACGGAAGTGGGCATCTGTCAACACCTTTTTTCAATTTCTTTTCATTTTCTGCATCGGACCTTTGGCCCAGCGATTGGCCTCTGGTCATGCTTCTTCCCCCGCAGATTTTCTTACAAGGAAAACAAAAAAGAAGGACACGACTTGGTCGTGTCCTTCTGGTGCGCGAGGCGGGAGTCGAACCCGCACGCCCTTGCGAGCACTGGCACCTGAAGCCAGCGAGTCTACCAATTCCACCACTCGCGCAAGCGGTGTATCGCTCGTAGCGACAAGAGATATATTACCACGGGTCTCCTTGTTTGTCAACAGATATTTTTAAAAAAACGACAACTTTTTTAGGTTGACAAAAAGGGAGGTCTGCGCTATAATAAACAAGCTTGAGTTATGCGGATGTGCTGGAACTGGTAGACTGGCTAGCTTGAGGTGCTAGTGGCCCACGGCCGTACGGGTTCGAGTCCCGTCATCCGCACCAGAAGGACACAACGGAAGTTGTGTCCTTCTTTTTTATTTCCATGACATGAATAGTCCACTCGGCTCCCTCATAGGCTGGTCTTACCAATACAGGAAATGAGGGATTGACACCATGAAAGCCGTACTCGCCCTGTCTCTGGTACTGCTGTGCCTGCTGCCCACCCATGCCCGGGCCGCTGAGGTGGATATCACGGCCCCCTCCGCCATTCTCATGGAGAAAAGCGCCGGAGAGGTGCTCTTTGAGCAGGATGCCCACGCTGTCTACGAGCCCGCCTCGGTGACCAAGGTGATGACCCTGCTGCTGGTGATGGAGGCCATCGACGCCGGGACGCTCTCCTGGGATGACGTGATCACCGCCTCCCCCTACGCCTGCTCCATGGGCGGCTCCCAGATCTGGCTGAAGGAGGGGGAGCAGCTCACCGTCAGCGAGATGGTGAAGGCGGTGGCTGTGGCGTCTGCCAATGACTGCGCCGTAGCTCTGGCGGAAGCGGTGTCCGGCAGCGAGACCGCCTTTGTCCAACGCATGAACGAGAGGGCCAAAGAGCTGGGCATGGAGTCCACCGTCTTTTGCAACTGTACCGGACTCCCCGCCGAAGGCCACGTGTCCTCCGCCTACGACATCGCCCTCATGAGCCGGGAGCTGATTTTGAATCACCCCCAGCTGCGGGAGTACACCACCATCTGGATGGACACCCTCCGGGACGGTGCATTTCAGCTGACCAACACCAACCGGCTCATCTACTCCTATCCCGGGGCCACAGGGCTGAAAACCGGCTCTACCGACACCGCTCTCTACTGCCTGTCCGCCACAGCAGAGCGGGACGGCATGGAGCTCATCGCCGTGGTGATGCACGCCGCCACCCCCTCTGACCGCTTTGACAGCGCCGCTGCCCTGCTCAACTACGGCTTTGCCAACTACTCCCTCACCCAAGTCTATCCCGAGCAGGTACTTCCCCCCATCTCGGTGCTGTTGGGGGAGCAGGACACGGTGCAGCCCGTACTGGACCACGACTGTACCATCCTCACCCACCAGAGCCAGAGCGCCGCTGTCACCACCCAGGTCCATCTGCCGGAGGAGGTCTCCGCCCCGGTGGATGAGGGGCAGAAGCTGGGCGAGATGATTGTGTATCTGGACGGCGAGGAACATGAACGGGTGGACCTGGTGGCCTCCACCGGAGTGGCCCGCCTCACCGTGTGGGGCATTTTCCAGCAACTGCTGGACACCCTGCTCTTCCTCCCCACCCATGCATAACAAAACGGCGTAGGAAGCCCTCAAACGCTTCCTACGCCGTTTCCTATGTTGATTTACTTCTCGGTTGCCACCAGCATCTCACCGGCCCGGTAAATGTCGCCAGCGCCTACCGTGAGAATCAGGTCGCCGGGCTGAGCCAGCTCCCGGAGCTTGGCGGTCACATCCTCCAGAGTGGGGCAGAAGATACTGCCGGGAATCTGGGCAGCCAGGTCCGCCGAAGAGATGCCCAAATCGTTGGTCTCCCGGGCAGCGTAGATCTCCGCCAACAGGGTGATATCCGGCTTTTTCAGCACCCGCACAAAGTCGTCAAAGAGTTCGTGGGTACGGGTATAGGTATGGGGCTGGAAGGCACAGATGACCCGCTTGTGCCCCAGACTCTTGGCCGAGTCCAGCAGCACCTCCAGCTCGCCGGGGTGGTGAGCGTAGTCATCACACACCTCTGCCCCGTTGTAGTCTCCCTTGTACTCAAAGCGGCGTCCAGGCAGACGGAAGTCCCGCATGCCCTGCTCCACAGCCCAGCCGGGAACCCCCAGCACCGCAGCGGCAGCAGAGGCCGCCAGCACGTTTTTCACGTTGTGCATACCGGGAATGGACAGCTCCACGTGGGCATACACCTGATCCCGGTACACCACGTCGAAGGTGGCAAAGCCGTGGTTCATCTCCAGGTTTTCGGCGTGCACGTCGCCCTTCTCCACACCAAAGGTAATCATGGGGCGGGTCTCCCCCTCCAGCGCCTTCATGGTGTTGGCATCCTCACAGTTGGCCACGATGTACCCACCGTCCGGCACCAGATCGGCAAAGGCCCGGAAGGAGTGTTCCACATCGTCCAGGTCCTTGAAGAAGTCCAGGTGGTCGGCCTCAATGTTCAAAATCACCGCCACCGTGGGGCGGAAGGAGAGGAAGGAGTTGCAGTACTCGCAGGACTCCAGAATGATGGTGTCACCCTGGCCCACCCGGTGCCCGGCCTTCAGCAGGGGCAGCGTGCCGCCAATCATCACCGTGGGGTCCAGCTGGGCGGCCATGAAGATGTGGGTGCAGATGGAAGTGGTGGTGGTCTTGCCGTGGGTACCGGAGATACACAGGGCGTTCTTATACCCCGTCATGATGGCGCCCCAGGCCTGGGCCCGCTCGAACACGGGGATGCCAGCGGACAGAGCAGCGGCAATCTCCGGGTTGTCGTTGTGTACGGCGGCGGTGCGCACCACGCAGTCCGCCCCCTCCACACTCTCAGGCAGATGGCCAATGGTCACCGGGATGCCCAAGCTGCGCAGATGTGCCACGGTGGCGCTCTCCTGCCGATCGGAACCCGTGATGATGACTCCGTTGCCCAGCAGCACCTCGGCCAGAGAGGCCATGGAAACACCGCCAATGCCCACCAGATGGGCCCGCTTTCCCGGTTTGATATACTCATGGATGTTATTGACTGACATATGCACACCCCATATAATAAAATTATCCTAATTCTTCTGGTACTATATACTCAAAACCATTATATTATACTATGCGCCATGGAGAATGGCAACCGGATTCTTCCCTTTTTTCCGTTTTTCCACAAGGAAAGGAGCACACCATGAATTACCCCAACCCCCTCCCCCCTGCCGTCGCCCACTGCTGCCGCACTCTGTGGCAGGCTGGGTTTGAAGCTTACCCCGTGGGCGGCTGCGTCCGGGACCTGCTGCTGGCCCGCACGCCCCAGGACTGGGATATCTGCACCTCCGCCCTCCCCCCACAAGTCCAGAGCCTTTTTCCCCACACCGTCCCCACGGGCATCGACTACGGCACTGTGACGGTGGTGCTGGATGGGCAGAGGCTGGAGGTAACCACCTTCCGGTGTGAGGGCGGGTACCGGGACGGCCGCCGCCCCGATGCCGTGTCCTTTGTCTCCTCCCTCACCGACGACCTGTCCCGCCGGGACTTCACCGTCAACGCCATGGCTCTGGCTCCAGACGGCACGGTCATCGACCCCTTTGGTGGACAGGCAGACCTGGAGAGCCGGGTCATTCGCTGCGTGGGAGACCCCATGCAGCGGTTCCAGGAGGACCGGCTGCGCATGTTTCGGGCTATCCGCTTCGCCGCTCAGCTGGACTTTACCCTGGACCCGGAACTGGTCCATGCCCTGAAGGAGCTGGGCCCCCAGCCTCACCACCTGCCTGCTGAGCGCATCCGCCCCGAGGTGGAGAAAACCCTGTGTGCTCCCACTCCCCACTGGGCCAAGCTCTTCTTCTCCTCTGGGCTTCTCAGCGGCCCGGAGGTGGACGCCTCGCCTCTCTCAGGCCTTCCCCGCGAGCCTCTGCCCCGCTGGGCAGGGCTGGCCTCCTTGATGGCAGAGAGTGGCCACGACCCGCTCCCCCTGCTCCAGCGCCTCATCCGGGACAAAAAGCTGATCGTGCCCCTGTCCCGTGGCCTCACCCTATTTCGGGTGGGTCTGCCTCAAGACGCCTCCGGCTGGCGGCACGCCCTGGCCCGGTATGGTGTTCCTGCCTGTGAAGCAGGGGCTGCCATGGCTCAGGTACAGGGCCATGAGGCCCCCAGGGAACTGCTGGACCAGGTATTGGCCCAAAGGCCCTGTCTCAGTGCCAAGGAACTGGCCCTATCCGGGCGAGATCTGGCATCCATGGGGTTGGCGGGGCGGGACATTGGACGAGCCCAGAGGATGCTACTGGATTATGTACTGGACCACCCGGAGGATAATACACCCTCTGTGCTCCGTCGATTTCTTTCCCAAACATAGCAAAAGAGATGCGCCTTACTATTCACAAGACGCATCTCTTTTCCATCTTTAGTGCCACTTCATGTTTCAGGTTCCTCAGCCGGAGTCTGCTCTGTATCTATTGATTCCGAGGAATCATCCAAATATATCCACTTTATAGTGTATTCCTGCCCCACTGCTTTTCCAATGTTGGTAATATACTCTTCCAATAATTCTTGAGCCCGTTGCTGCGCACTTGCGAGTAGGGCTGTGTCGTCAGCGGCAGCCTGCTCAAGGTATGTCTGGGCAGCCTCAAAAGCATAAACTTCATCTTCGGCCTGGATTTTTGCAGAATTTTTTGCCACGATGAACGAGTCTTCGGTCAAAGAGGAGGAATCTACCGTGCAATTCAACACACTGGCACTGGGAATGGTGATTGAAACTTCACTACCGCTCACCTCAACCTTCACCAGGGAAGCATCAATTCCCAGAGTAACTACCCCGCTGTATTCAATCCAGAAATTCTTATCTTTTTCCACAGCAAGAAGCCTTCCGCATCCTCTTCTGTGAATTTTGCTACATTGTGGTAGTAGCAATCCATGACTGCCAGTTCACAGATGGCCTTCATCTGCGATGTTTTTGGCTCCATAGATTCAGAATTCATCCCTGCCTTTCCGCATGCCGTCAGAGAAAGCAATGCCATCACACAAATGAGAGTCGATCTCAATTTTTTCATGCTTCTCCTCCCCCTTATTCCACAGACAGTTGGAAACCAGCATCCACCTGTTCCACAATCGGCCGCACCAGTGCTGTCAGCACTTTACATGCATTTTGTCTTGCCAATTCATAAATAGCCTCTTGCTCCTGACTTTCTTGTTGTGCGTCTTTCAGACATGCCTTGTACGCCTCCTGAGAAACCGTGGAAGTGTTGGCCTTGTTGTTGTAGAAGATAAAATCCATGGA
Source organism: Pseudoflavonifractor sp. An176 (assembly GCF_002160435.1). Lineage (NCBI taxonomy): Bacteria > Bacillati > Bacillota > Clostridia > Eubacteriales > Oscillospiraceae > Pseudoflavonifractor > Pseudoflavonifractor sp. An176. The sequence continues at coordinate 17,400 of NZ_NFKO01000005.1, forward strand.
TGCAATGTCCACATCCACCTTGGTGATACTCACCTTTGGGATTCTAATTTGAATCTTCTTTTCCTCTTCATTGACCTCAATCTGGATATCATCAAAATTGATTCCAGCGTAAACATTGGCTTCATAAGACACATAGTAGTCCGTATCTTCCGGCTTGTTCTCATTCATGACCTGCGCAATACCATTGTAGACCGCCGTATATGTGGACAATTCGCTTACATTAATAATCTCCTGTAAGGTGGAAACTGTAATCACTTCCGGCGTTTTTTCCCCAGGTGTAAGCATTATCTTGGTAATTGTAATTCCTACAACGATTGCTACAACCACAGCTACAATCAGAACCTTGATGGGAATTTTAAGTTTCACTTGAACTTCCCTTTTTTCTCTCTCCATATGTATCCTCCTATACCATTTCTAGGGATGCGCCCAACACATTCTAGCATTCTTCCATATGGAACGCAAGAGCGCTACTCCATGTCGCACACAGCGCATCTTGCTGGTTATGCATTAAACTGCACCCCCTAAGAGAGTTTGTAAATTTTGCGAGGAAACTAGGATATTCTCTTGATTTCCATAGGGCTCAAGGCGGGAAGCTGCGTCAATCCCGGTTCTGGCCTGTCAGCCTGTCTCCTGTTTAATGTCCTACTTCCTTGGACGGCTGACCTAGCTCCAGCGCTCACCGGATTTGGAGCTATCAAGCAGAAAGGACCTGTTGCAACAGTACATGTTGCAACAGGTCCACAGACTGTCGAAGAACCCCTGTTTTCATGAAGCAAAAACAGGGGTTCTGGTCATATTTGGGGAAACAACGGCAAATATGATGCGCAAATTGGAGTTCCTCCAACTCCAATTTGCCAGCTTTTTCAGATTCATGGCAGCATATTTAAGCCTAACCCACCTGGTAACGGCGGCTAGACCTCTGTGATGCGTATAACGCATGGCGTGTTTCTCCTTTGCGTCTGCAAAAACACGCTCAATGGTTTCTTTTCGTTGGGCATAGATTTTCTTGCCCTTTTCGGTTTTCCGGATAGCCTCCACAATATCCAGATATTCCTGCCAGATATGTGTGGTCATCACCTTCTGCCCTTTTTCGTTGGCTCCACATTTGAATTTGCAAGGACAGGACTTGCACTTGGACGGAGTAGTGCGGTAAGTGCGCTTTCCTTCCTTGTCTGTTGTGGTGTGCCGTAATACACCACCTTGAGGGCAAATGAAGCTGTCTGTTACAGGATCGTGCTCATACTCCCAGGGCTTGTACCGTTCTTTTGCTCCCTTGTATCGGGTATAGGGCATAATGGGAATTCTCCCATCCTCCAGAATCTTCTTGGCAATCCACGGTGTTTTATACGCTGCATCCATTGCTAGGTACTTCGCACATTCAAATCTACTTGTTATATCGTCATATACCGCATCCCAAGCCACGCTATCATGAACATTCCCTGCGGTTACTTCCACCCCAAGTATAAATCCATGTTTGTCGCAAGCCGTGTGCGCTTCGTATGCAAACTGCCGTTCGTGTTCCCCTTTGATAAACATCCCTGCATCTGGGTCTGTGGTTGATACCGTCTTTTCTGCCATCTCGCCCCCAGAGGTATCATCATCATCGTGGTCATCTTTCTCTTCGATAGGCGTTTTCCCCAACTTTTCACGCTCAGCATTTACTTCCTCCCGGAGCTGTTCAGCGTATACCTTGGCAGCTTTGGCCACCTGTTCTTTTTGGTACTTCTTCTTGTTCGCACTGGCCTTAATGTGTGTCCCGTCAATAAACACGGTTCGGGGGTCTACCATGCGGTTATTCAGCGCTTTGTTCAGAATGTGCTCGAAAATTTCGATGGTCAAGTCTTCTGGGAACCTATGGCAAAAGGCATAACTCACCGTTGAAAAGTGAGGAATCTCTTCCAACAGTCCATAACCAAGAAACCAACGATAGGCCAGATTCACAATAATCTCTCGGTATGTCTGCCGCAACGAAGGAATCCCAAACAAATGCTGAATCAGAGCCATTTTAATTAGCACGACGGGGTCTATACCCGGTCTCCCGTTGTCATGGCAGTAGTATGGATCCAGTTTCTCATACAACCACTCATAGTCCATGACCTTTTCCACTTTCCGAAGCAAATGATCTTGGGGCACCAATGCTTCCAAATCTGTCACCACGGCTTCTTTTCGGGAATCTTTTCTCCATTGCTCCATAAAGCACACCCCCACATCTGATACCATTTTACCAGATGCGGGTGCGTTTTGGAAGTTTTTCGACAGTCTGAGGACCTGTTGCAACAGTACATGTTGCAACAGGTCCAGAAAGCAAACATCTTTTGTTTTTTTACAGCATCTGACGGCTGCGGGAGATGTTCATGGTGCCATCCTGCATCTCACCCACCCAGTCCAGGCTGCGGCCGGTACCCAGGGCCACGCAGGAAATGGCGTCGTCGGCCACATAGGTCTCGATGCCGGTGTGGGATTCGATGAGCTTGTCAAAGCCCCACACCAGAGAGCCGCCGCCGGTCATGACAATGCCGTTGGTGGAGATGTCCGCCACCAACTCGGGGGGCGTACGCTCCAGCACCCCGTGCACCGCCTCCAGAATGCGGGCGCAGGGCTCCTCGAAGGCCTCGATCATCTCGCTGGAGGTGACGGTGAACACCCGGGGCAGGCCGGTCATCAGGCAACGGCCCTTGATCTCCATGCTGACCTCCTCAGGCCGGGGGAAGACACAGCCGATCTTCATCTTCAACTCCTCGGCGGTACGGTCGCCAATGAGCACATTGTGGCGCTTGCGAATGTACTTCACCACTGCCTCGCTGAAGGAGTCGCCAGCCACCTTGATGGAAGCGGACTCCACAATGCCGGACAGGGAGATGACGGCGATGTCAGCGGTGCCTCCGCCGATGTCCACCACCATGTGGCCGTCGGGCTGGGTGATGTCGATGCCAGCGCCGATGGCAGCGGCCAGAGGCTCCTCAATGAGGTACACCCGGCGGGCACCAGCCTGGATGCCGGCGTCGATGACGGCGCGCTCCTCTACCTCGGTGATGCCGGAGGGCACGCAGATCACCACACGGGGCTTGAACAGACGGATGGGGGCCACCTTGCGGATGAACTCCCGGAGCATCCGCTCGGTCATATCGTAGTCGGAGATGACGCCCTCCCGCAGGGGACGGATGGCCACAATGTTGCCGGGGGTACGGCCCAGCATGTTCTGAGCGTCGGTACCCACCTTCAACAGCTTCCCAGTATTCTTGTCCAGGGCCACCACGGAGGGCTCCCGCAGCACGATGCCCTTATCTTTGATATATACCAACACACTGGCTGTACCCAGGTCAATTCCGATATCCTTTGCAAACATGTTATCACCTCATAGCACTTTCCACACAATACAATGCATACTATGAAATAGTATACTGGAATACAGCCATTTTTGCAATGCACATTGCTCCACAAACTTCGACACCATTCGCCCCCTGGATTTATCTGAATTTCTCTCCAAAATACACCAAGCCCCCAGCTGTCCCAAATCGCAGCTGGGGGCTTACTTCTGGCTAGAAATTTCCAATGGACGCTACCTACTCTTTCTTTGGATTTTTTGACCTTGGATTCCGAAGAGAAATGACGAACTCATGGTTTCTGCAAACGCTCACACCTTGGTTTCCGCCTTGTCTGCCACTGGCATCAGGGGATTCTCCTACGTGTCTTCTGCTTACTCAAGCCTGTTTGGAACTTTCCGAGTTTCACTTCACTTTGCGCAACCCAATCATTGAAGTCTGGATGTGTGTTACCCTCTTCCTTCATATTTTTCATATCGCGATATGTTTACTGAAGTAGTCGGTTCCGGTTAGTACATCGGACTCACCTTTCCTTTCTTCTTGTCTGTATTGTACTATGACCATCCCGTTTTGTCAACAGTTTTTATGAAATTTTTCTAAGAAATTTGAAGCAAAAACCGTGCGGCCTCAAGACCGCACGGCGCAAACACGCAAACACTCCATGCCAATGCAAGAAGAATCGCTTATCATTGTATAAAAAAGCTCTGAAACAGAATTTTCCCGCCCTCAAGGCGGGAAAATCAATCAAAATCCGTTTTTCCCGGGGACATGCGCATCGGGAAAAACACCTCTGGAGCCCGCCAGTGTGGTCTTGGGTCGCCCTTTGACCCAAGGATGCATGCAGCGGGCTGTAATCCTCTCAAAAATGCTAGCATTTTTGAGAAGTTATTTATGGTATCCAGACCCCTCTTGGATCTTAAATGCCCGGTAAATCTGCTCCAGCAGCATCACCCGGGCCAGGTGGTGAGGGAAAGTCATGGGGGACATGGACAGGCGCAGATGGGCCTTGTCCTTCACCGTCTGGCTCATGCCGAAGGAACCGCCCACCAGGAAGGTGAGGTCAGAGGCTCCCTCCACCATCCAGCGGCTTACCTGCTGGGCCAGCTGTGGGCTGTCCATGGTCTTGCCCTCAATGCACATGGCCACCACCTTGCCGCCCTTGGGCAGTTTAGCAAGAATCGCCGCCCCCTCTCGCTCCAAAGCGGCTTGGATTTGGGCCTGGGTGGGGCGGTCCGGCAGCCGCTCCTCGGGCAGCTCGGTGACGGTGAGGCGGCAGTATCCGCCCAGACGCTTGGCATATTCCGCCGCTGCCTCCAGGTAAAACTTCTCCTTCATCTTGCCCACGCAGATGATATGTACACTCACCATGTCCTCACACCTCCATCCACGCCGAGGCCTCGCTGCGGGGCGCTACGCACAGCTCCACCTGCTGCTCTCCAATCCCCGCCTGGGCCGCCAGTTTGGCGGTGGCGGGCTGGTTGTTCTCCTTGGACAGATGGGCCAGCACCACTTGCCGGGTGCCTCGCTCCACCGCCCAGCGGGTGAGCTGGGCTCCCACCTGATTGGACAGGTGGCCCCGCTGCCCTGCAATGCGGCTTTTTAAGTATTCCGGGTAGGGGCCTGTGCGCAGCATCTCCGGGTCGTAGTTATACTCCGCCACCAGGGTGCTGGCCCCCTGTACCGCCTCCAGTACCGGCTGGGTCACCACACCCAGGTCGGTACAGAAGGTGAGCTTCCGGTCTCCCCGGGTCACAGTGTAGCCCACGGGGCTGACACAGTCGTGGCTGACGGGAAAGCTGCCCACTACCAGGTCCCCCAGGGCAAACCGCTCTCCGGGGTCAAAGACCCGGAACCGGGGCTGCAACTCCGGATTCTTTCGGCAGATCTCCCGGGCTGTCCCCTCGGCGGTGTACAGCTCCACATCCAGCTGGCGGCACAGCACCGGGATGCCGCTGATGTGGTCGCTGTGCTCGTGGGTAATGAGAATGGCGGACAGCTCCCCCGGCTGAATGCCCAGGCTCTTGAGCCCGGTGGTGATGCGCCGGGCGGATACCCCGGCGTCAATGAGGATATGGGTGCTGCCGTCGGTGATGACCGAGCAGTTGCCAGAGGAGCCGCTGGCCACGGTGGCAAACTTCAACAAACTTCTCTCCCTCCCCACAAAAAGCGGCAGCCCCTTGTCGGGACTGCCGCAGTCCATGTGTATCTTTGATGTTTAGCCCGCTGCGTTGGCGTTCTCCACCTGGGGATCAGGCAGGTCCACCACTTCGATCTGGGCCCCAATGCCGGTGAGTTTGGCCACGATGTCCTCGTAGCCCCGCTCCACATGGCGGATGTTGCCCACCTCAGAGACGCCTTGAGCGGCCAGAGCAGCCACCACCAGAGCGGCGCCAGCCCGCAGGTCACAGGCCTCCACCGGGGCGGCCATGAGCTGAGGCACGCCCTCAATGATGGCGATCTTGCCGTCCACCTGAATCTTGGCGCCCATGCGGCGGAACTCCTCGGTATAGCGGAATCGGTTATCCCACACGCCCTCGGTGATGACGCTGGTGCCCTCTGCCAGACAGAGGACGGCGGCGATCTGGGGCTGCATGTCGGTGGGAAAGCCGGGATAGGGCATGGTCTTGATGTTGGCCCGGTGCAGAGGGCCATTGCGGCGGACAATGAGGCTATCGCCGTCCTCTTCCACCTCGACGCCCATCTCCAGCAGCTTGGCGGTGATGCACTCCATGTGCTTGGGGATGATGTTATTCACCCGCACCTCACCGCCTGCGGCGGCCACAGCGGCCATATAGGTGCCCGCCTCGATCTGGTCGGGAATGATGGAGTATTCGCCCCCGTGGAGGTGCTCCACGCCCCGCACCTTGATGACATCGGTGCCGGCGCCGGTGATCTGAGCGCCCATGGAGTTGAGGAAGTTGGCCAGGTCCACGATGTGAGGCTCCTTGGCGGCGTTTTCGATGACCGTGAGCCCATCGGCCAGAGTGGCGGCCAGCATCACGTTCATGGTGGCGCCCACGGTGACCACGTCCAGGTAGATGTGGCTGCCCTTGAGCCGTCCGTCGGGCACCTTGGCGCACATAAAGCCGTTTTTCACTTCCACGTCCGCCCCCAGGGCCCGCAGACCCTTCAGGTGCTGGTCGATGGGTCGGCCGCCAAAGTCACAGCCGCCGGGCAGAGGCACTTCTGCCTGGCCAAAACGCCCCAAAAGCGCGCCAAGCAGGTAATAGCTGGCACGGATTTTACGCCCGGACTCATAGGCCACCGGGCTGTTATGGATGGCGGTGCAGTCCACCTCCACCGTAGAACGGTTGATGGTGCGCACGTTGGCCCCCAGTTCCTGGAGAATATTGAGCATCAAGGTCACATCGCTGATCTGAGGCAGGTTGCCAATGCGGCACACGCCATTGACCAACAGAGCAGCGGGAATGATACCGACAGCGGCATTCTTGGCCCCGCTGATCTCGACTTTGCCGTACAGCGGTCTACCGCCGTGAATGAAATATTTTTTCAAAAAAGACACCTCATAGCGTCCCCAGCCTGGCCGGGTTGGTAATCGCTCCCTGAAATGGGGGCTATCTATATGGAAGAATTCTATCCCTTGGATAGAACGTACAACTTTGCTTTAATGCGCATATATTATAGCATTGCCCCCACCCCATGGCAACCTAAATTTTGTTTCTGCCGGATTTTCTCCTCTTTGCCCATAGTCTCTCCCGTTCAGGGGCTACTATTCTGATAAAGTTTGTGAATTTTTTGTTACACCCCTTGCAAAACATGGGAGTAAGTATTATAGTACAGTTAGCACTCGATCAGTACGAGTGCTAAAACATGCAATTCGAGGTGTACCACTCATGGAGAAAAAACAGTTTCAAGCCGAGTCCAAACGGCTGATGGACCTGATGATCAATTCCATTTATACCCACAAAGAGATCTTCCTGCGTGAGATCATTTCCAACGCCAGCGACGCCATTGATAAGCTGGCCTATCTGGCCCTCAGCGATGGCAGCATTGATGTAAAGCCTTCTGACTTTACCATCACTGTGACACCAGACAAAGAGCACCGCACCCTCACCGTCACCGATAACGGCATCGGCATGACCCAGGAGGAGCTGGAGAACAACCTGGGCACCATCGCCCGCAGCGGCTCTCTGCAGTTCAAGCAGGAGATGGGCAAGGACAACGCCGCCGACATCATCGGCCAGTTTGGCGTGGGGTTCTACTCCGCCTTTATGGTGGCCAAACAGGTCACCGTGCTCACCCGCCGCTTTGGTGAGCAGCAGGCCTACCGCTGGGAGTCCTCCGGCGTGGACGGCTACACCATCACCCCCTGTGAGATGGAGGGCTGGGGCACCCAGGTCATTATGACCATCAAGGACAACACCGAGGAGGAGAACTACGACGAGTATCTGGACAGCAACTATCTCCAGAGCCTCATCAAGAAGTACTCCGACTACATCCGCCACCCCATCCGCATGGTGGTGGAGGACTACCGCATGAAGGAGAAGCCCGCCGACGCCCCCGAGGACTACAAGCCCGAGTGGGAGACGGTGCAGGAGGAGAAGACCATCAACTCCATGGTGCCTCTGTGGCAGCGTCCCCGCTCCAAGGTGGAGCAGGAGGAGTACGACCGCTTCTATCAGGAGAAATTCATGGACTGGCAGGCTCCCCTGGCCACCATCACCACCTCCTCGGAAGGCACCGTCACCTACAAGGCCCTGCTGTTCATCCCCGGCCAGACTCCCTTTGACTTCTACACCCGGGAGTATGAGAAGGGGCTGCAGCTGTACTCCTCCGGCGTGCTCATCATGGACAAGTGCGCCGATCTGCTCCCCGACTGCTTCCGCTTCGTCAAGGGCGTGGTGGACTCCCCCGACTTCTCTCTGAACATCTCCCGTGAGATGCTCCAGCACACTCGTCAGCTGAAGATCATCGCCACCGCTCTGGAGAAGAAGATCAAAAACGAGCTGGCCAAGATGATGAAGGACGACCGGGAGACCTACGAGAAGTTCTGGGCTGCCTTTGGCCGCCAGCTCAAGTACAGCGTGGTGGACCAGTACGGAGCCAAGAAGGACCTGCTGCGGGATCTGCTGCTGTTCGGGTCCACCGCCTCGGACAAGCTCACCTCTCTGGCGGAGTATGTGGAGCGGATGAAGGAGGGCCAGGAGTATATCTACTACGTCTGCGCTGACTCCGCCGCCCAAGCCGCCTCCCTGCCCCAGGTGGAGCGTGTGGCCGACCGTGGCTTCGAGATTCTCTGCCTCACCGAAGAGGTGGACGAGTTTGTCATGCAGGCTCTGGCCGAGGTGGACGGCAAGAAAATCAAGTCCGTGTCCGACCCCGACGCCCTGCCTGAGACCGACGAGGAGAAGGCCCAGCAGGAGAAGCAGGCCGAAGAGAGCAAAGCTGTGCTGGACTTCGTCAAGGAGACCCTGGGGGACAAGATCAAGGAGGCCCGCATCTCCAAGATCCTCAAGTCCGCCCCTGTGTGCATGACCGCCGACGGCCCCATGTCCCTGGAGATGGAGAAGTATTTCTCCCGCATGGAGGGCGCCCAGGCCGGCACGATGAAGGCGGAGCGCGTGCTGGAGCTCAACCCCAACTCCGACGCCTTTGCCGCTCTGCGCACCGCTGTGGACAGCGGCGACAAAGAGAAGGCCGCCACCTACGTGCAGGTGCTCTACCACCAGGCCCTGCTCATTGCAGGCCTGCCCATTGAGGATGCCGCCGCTTACACCCAGCTGGTGTGCTCCCTGATGAAGTAACCTTCTACTCCTCTTAAAGCCCCTGCCTCCCTATGAGGCGGGGGCTTTTCTTATGCTCCAGGTGTGGTATAGTATAGGTAATAACCCATCAAGTTTCCCAAGGAGGTGCCTATGAAGCCCCGGAACACTGCCGCCCTACTCTCCGTAGCCCTGCTGTTTTCCCTGTCTGCCTGCAAGTCTCTCAATCTCCAGGCCACGCCCGCTCCCACCCCTACTCCAAAACCCCTCACCTTCACCTGGGAGAACTTTCCCCGTCTGGACGGCTCTGCCGAGACCGTCCCCCTGGCCCAAAGTCTGGCCGGGGTGATGCTGGATGAGTTTCCCCTGATGCCCCTGAACCTGACCAACTTCTCCGGCACAGACCAGGCCTTTCAACGGCTCCAGTCTGGAAAGAGTAATCTGCTTCTGGTCTCCGACCCTCCGCAGGAGATTCTGGACCAGTTGGGACAGGAGGGGTGCGACATTCAAATGGAGGAGCTGGCCACCGACGGACTGGTGTTTGTGGTCCACGCCGACAACCCGGTGGATTCCCTCACCATCGACCAGCTCCGGGACATCTATACCGGAACCATCACCAACTGGAAGGAGGTAGGCGGTGAGGATGCAGAGATTCTCCCCTTCCAAAGTCTCACCGACACCGGAAGTCAGGCCCTGATGGACCGCTTGGTGATGGATGGACAGGAGATGACCGAATTCCCCACGGACTACACCGACTACATGACTGGGATGGAGGAAGGGCAGAAGAGTTTTGACTACTCCCCCAATGCCATCGGCTACACCCTCTACCGCCACACCCAGGACCTGGCGGAGGTTCCGGGGTTGAAGGTGGTGGAGGTAAACGGCGTGTCCCCCTCTGCCCAGACCGTCAGTGACCACACCTACCCCCTGAGCACCACCTACTATGTGGTTATGTCTGCCCAGCAGGACCCGGACACCCCCACCTATGCCCTGTACCACTGGCTACTCAGTACCCAAGGACAGCGACTGCTGGAGGGCTGTGCCTCTGTAAGCCAGAAGGAAGAGGACGGTTCCGGCTACGCCATCACCACCCACTGGGAGAGGCTGGAGCCCATCGACACTCCCAATGCCCAGCGGTGCTATGAGAGCTATACCGACCATCTCATCCCCTCGGAGGAGTACGGCTCCCTGGTGCCCTACATCGGTGGCCGTGTCCACACCAATGCCGAGGGCAACTGGCTGTATGGACTGGCCACCCGAGACGGTGTCATCGTCACCGACCCGGTGTTCGACGATGCCATGAATTTGAGGAGCACACCCATGCCCTGGACGGGCACCTCTTCTCCTGACATGCTATTGCTGACCACCAAAGACCAAACCCAGACCCAGCTGGGCCTGGCCGCCTCCGACGGCAGCTGGTACACGGGGCAGATCTTTCAGGGGCTCTTATGCTCCTATGAGCTGGGCGCCCTTATGATCTCCCAGACAGGCGATTTGGTGATGGTGTCGCCCGATGGCACCCAATCCCCCTTCCACCTCAGTGAGAACGTGAGCCTCCCCACCCTCTACCCCACCATGGACTGGCCCTATATGGCCTGGTCCACCGATGAGAGTACAACGACCTTGGATGTCTATCTGGACCTGCGGGACGGCACGGTATATCACCAGGCCCCCGCCGACTTTCAGCCCGCTGATTTCCCGGATGGAGGCGGCTATTTCGTAGGTGGCCGGTTTCAGCTGGAGGGGACCACCCTCACCATCTACCCCGACCACGGGGACTCCCACACGTTTGATGTGGGAGAGGACTGTACCCGGGTGGACATAAACGGAGACCGGGTGCTGCTGTTCTATGACACCACCCCCGAATCCTTCCGGCTCGCCGATTGGAACGGAAATATTCTCCTCTCCGGCGAAGACTTCACCCCCTACTTCCTCACCTATGGTGACATCGACACCCCCTCCCTGTTCACTTATAATAGTGGCCATGCTGAAAATATCGCCGCCAACTCCCTGGTGTTGGACCGGGATGGAAACCCGCTCTTCACCACCCAGGGCAGCCAGGTGATACAATACGGAGACCGGCTACTCTACGCCACCCAGGGCCACTACATCCTCAGCGACCTGTCCGGGAACGCCCTCTTATGTCTGCCACGGCTGGACCAATGAGTCTTATGCCTCCGCCTGAATCAGGCGGAGGCATTTACAACTACTAATAACCATATTTTAGTTCTTCTCAAGCAAAACATCTTGTCCATCATGATATTTTACGATATAATATATATTGTATATCTTTTTATCTCAACTATATACATCAAAGCCACAGCTATTCGGATGTTTATACATCTCACAAGATTGCCGACAAATAAACATTTTTATTTTGTACAATAACTCATCAGACATTTTGCTTATGGTAGAAAATACACGAGGTGGAATATGGGATACAAAGAGAAAATACAAGCAGATACATTTACTCAGATTATGGAACAAAACATAAAGCATCTTGATGATCTTGCAGAAAAAATGAAATTAGGTTATGTGTCTGTGTTTGCTGGCGCTGGATTATCGGTCGCCTCCGGCTATGTCGATTGGAGGAAATTGTTGGAGCCAATTCGTAATCAGTTGCGCCTGGACACAAACGTAGATTTAACCGAACTCGCGCAATATTATGATAATCAATATGGACGCCAAGGATTAAACAATACTATATTTAATGAGTTCTCTAAGGTTCCAAAAAACAACAAGAATGTTGAATGGCTAACTAAACTTCCTATTCGTGAGTACTGGACAACTAATTATGACGATATCATAGAGAGTGAATTAGTCCGCCGTGGAAAAGTAGTTGATACCGTTGTCAATCAGGAGTCGTTTAAATACCATAACCCTAGATGTGAAGTTGTGGTTTATAAAATGCATGGAGATAAAAAGTATCCTGATGATGTTGTTCTAACAAAAAAAGATTATCATGAGTACGATGAAAAGCGTCCATTATTTACAAAATTATTATCAGTCGAACTCATACGCCGCACCTTTCTTTTTATCGGTTTTAGCTTCAATGATCCAAATTTAGAAAGAATTATTAGTATGTCAAAAAATATGCTCAACAGCAAATTGCTTTCATCCCATTATTGCTTTATGCGAAAAGTCCAACTCTGGGATTATTTAAACGAACAAAATAAGCTAACTGAGGAATCTGTAGACAAATATATACAGGACCGGAACTACCAGAAATTCCGCATAGACGACATGGCAAAATCAGGAATTTTCACCATATTGGTGGATGATTTTGAACAAATAACGTTAATGCTGCAATATTTATATAACAAATATATTTCCAATAACGTATTTATATCAGGTGGAATCAACCCAGACGACCTATCAAACTATGGATCTTTTTATCCAAAAGTTCTTCATACATCTAAGCTAAGCCCTCCCGAGGAATTTCTTACATCGTTGGGAAAAAAGTTAGTTGATAACGGTTTTGAAATCTACACTGGTTTTGGTGCGGGTGTTGGAAACTATATTTTGTCTGGCGTATTATCAAGCAATCGGCGTAATCCTTTAAATGCAGATATCACCAAAACTGATATGCATATTAGTAGCTTACTTGGCGTTGAAAATGAATTAAAAGATGAAATTAGGACAAGACTTATAGAACAATGTAGCAGTATACTCATTCTTTTCGGATATAATGAACATGCCGAACTTGAATCAGGAAACATGCAGGAAGGCGAGGCAACTGACACAGTGTCAACTGGCATTCACTTGGAATATGAAATCGCAAAAAAACTCGAGGAATTTATTGTTCCTGTCCAGCAGACAGGTTTCGAGGCTAAAAGGATTTATGACGAGATGGTAAAACGTGGGGAACTGAACGAAGATTTAAAAAATTTTCTTGCCAAAGAAAACTCCGTAGAAGATTTAGTGGATGGAATCATTGATGTTCTAAAACAACATAGAGTTCAACACGAGCAGAAATTGAGTGACCAATTAGTAGCAAGTATGGCAAAGTACGGCATAGGAGTCTTTATCAGTTATCACTATAGAAGAGATCATGAGATTGCACGACAAATCACAAACATAATCAATCAAGATAAACTAGGAATCTTTACCGCTGTGCGAGAAAATGAGAAGGGCACTGATCCAGAAGTAGTGAAAAACTGGGTATGTGAAGAAATCCAGAAGACTAAAATTACTATACTGTTAATAAGCAGAGAAACATTAGGGCGTGAATATGTCTCATATGAGTTGTCCCTAAGTAAGAAAAACGGAAATACCATCATTACCGTAATCATTGATAGCGATGAAAACCATTTTTCTGACGATGAAATTCAAACTATAAGCAAGAAACTCCAGAAGGACTTCTCTATCAATTCCAAAGTCAGAAGATGGTTTGCAGATAACGGACCTGATAACTTGTTAGAGTGGCTAAATGACGCAGTGAACTCATCTTTAGACCATGACACCGTCCCACCTGCTTTTCCTTGACAACGCTGCCGATTTTGCATATACTGTTACGGTACAATGGCTGTGATGGGAAGGAGTACCCACCCGCTTCTGGTTCAGAGAGATGCCGGTTTGGTGCAAGGCATGGCAGAGGGCGTGGGGAAGGTGGTCCCGGAGCTGCGGCGTTGAACGTAAGGAGTAAATGCCGCCGTGTCCCTACGTCAGTGGGAAAAGAGTGCGGGCTGTGTATATCCGGTCCGAATTCAGGTGGTACCGCGGACATTTCCAGTTCGCCCTGAGTCTACGACTTGGGGCGAACTTTTTTTGCCCCATGACAAATAAGGAGTGTTGTTATGAAGAAAGAACTGCCCAAGGTCTATGAACCCCAGGAGGTAGAGGGCCGCATCTACGAGATGTGGGAGAAGAACGGCTGCTTTGCCGGGCACCGTGACCCGGACAAGAAGCCCTTCACCATCGTCATGCCGCCCCCCAACGTCACCGGACAGCTGCACATGGGCCACGCCATGGACTGCACCCTCCAGGACATTCTCATTCGTTTCAAGCGGATGCAGGGCTACGCCGCCCTGTGGGTGCCCGGCACCGACCACGCCGGCATCGCCACCCAGATCAAGGTGGAGGAGGAACTGCGCAAGAAAGAGGGCCTGTCCCGCCACGACCTGGGCCGTGAGAAGTTCCTGGAGCGGGTGTGGGACTGGAAGCACCAGTACGGCAACCGCATCGTGGCCCAGCAGAAGAAGATGGGCGCCTCCTGTGACTGGGACCGCTCCCGGTTCACCATGGACGAGGGCCTGTCCAAGGCCGTGCGCCATGTGTTTGTCTCCCTGTACAAGAAGGGCCTCATTTACAAGGGAAGCCGCATCGTCAACTGGTGCCCTCACTGCGTCACCGCTCTGTCTGACGCTGAGGTGGAGTATCAGGACAAGCCCGGCCACCTGTGGCACCTGCGCTACCCCATCGTAGGCGAGGAGGGCCGCTATGTCATCGTGGCCACCACCCGGCCTGAGACCATGCTGGGCGACACCGGCGTGGCCGTCAACCCCAACGACGAGCGGTACAAGGACCTCATCGGCAAAAAGTGTCTGCTGCCTCTGGTCAACCGTGAAATTCCCATTGTGGCCGACGAGTATGTGGACATGGAGTTCGGCACCGGCTGCGTGAAGATGACCCCCGCCCACGACCCCAACGACTTCGAGGTGGGTCTGCGGTGCAACCTGGAGTCCATCCGGGTGCTGGATGACCACGGCGTGGTCAATGAAAACGGCGGCAAGTACCAGGGGCTCGAGCGCTACGAGGCCCGGAAGGCCATCGTGGCCGACCTGGACGCACTGGGCCTGCTGGAGAAGATCGAGGATCACCAGCACAACGTGGGCACCTGCTACCGCTGCGGCACCGACGTGGAGCCCATCATCTCCGCCCAGTGGTTTGTGAAGATGGGCCCCCTGGCCGAGGAGGCCCTGCGGGTGGTGCGGGACGGCGAGACCAAGTTCGTCCCCGAGCGCTTCACCAAAACCTACACCAACTGGATGGAGAACGTCCACGACTGGTGTATCTCCCGTCAACTGTGGTGGGGCCACCAAATCCCCGCCTGGACCTGCTCGGAGTGCGGCCACATCACTGTGTCTGAGACCGATCCCACCGAGTGCGAGCACTGCCACTCCAAACACATCACTCAGGAAGAGGACGTGCTGGACACCTGGTTCTCCTCCGCCCTGTGGCCCTTCTCCACCCTGGGCTGGCCGGATGAGAACAGCGAGGACTTCAAGTACTTCTACCCCACCGACGTGCTGGTCACCGGCTACGACATCATCTTCTTCTGGGTGGCCCGGATGATCTTCTCCGGCTGCGCCCACACCGGCAAGACCCCCTTCCACACCGTGTTCATCCACGGCCTGGTGCGGGATGACAAGGGTCGCAAGATGTCCAAGAGCCTGGGCAACGGCATTGACCCCCTGGAGATGGCGGAGAAGTACGGCGCCGACGCCCTGCGCTTCAACCTCATCACCGGCAACAGCCCCGGCAACGACATGCGCTTCTACGTGGAGAAGTGCGAGGCCATGCGCAACTTTGCCAACAAGATTTGGAACGCCAGCCGCTTCGTGATGATGAACCTGACCATCACCGAGAACCAGCTGCCCGACACCCTGGAGCCGGAGGACAAGTGGATCCTCTGCCGCCTGGGCGAGGTCATCAATGAAGTGACCGAGAACATGGAGGCCTATGAGCTGGGCGTAGCCTCCGCCAAGGTCTACGACTTTATCTGGAGCGACTACTGCGACTGGTATATCGAGCTGACCAAGGCCCGCCTGCAGGGCGAGGACGAGGCCGCCAAGGTGCAGGCCCAGCAGGTGCTGGTGTACGTGCTCACCGAGACCCTCAAGCTTCTCCACCCCTTCATGCCCTTCATCACCGAGGAGATCTGGCAGGCTCTGCCCCACCAGGGCGACTTCCTCATGCTCCAGTCCTGGCCCAAGGCCGATCCCGCCTGGAGCGACGTGAAGGCCAAGGAGTCCATGGAGGCCGTCATGGATGTTATCCGTGCCATCCGTGCCCGCCGCTCCGAGATGAACGTGCCCCCCTCCAAGAAGGCCGCTCTCACCATCGTCACCAACGAGGCGGACATCTTCGCCTCCGGCGAGGCCCACCTGAAGCGTCTGGCCTGGTGCTCCTCTGTCACCGTCCAGCAGGAGGACCTCACCGACACCGCCGGCATGGTGTGCGACATCACCCACATGGCCAAGCTGTATATGCCTCTGGCTGAGCTGGTGGACCTGGCCAAGGAGAAGGCCCGCCTGGAGAAGGACCTGGGCAAGAAGCAGGGTGAGCTCAAGGGCCTGGAAGGCAAACTGTCCAACCCCGGCTTCCTAAACAAGGCCCCCGAGCACGTGGTGGCCGCCGAGAAGGACCGGGCCGAGAAGCTGAAGGTACTCATTGCCAAGATTGAAGAGCAACTCAGCGCAATGAACTAAACATTTGCTTCCCTATTCCGGGGTGTGCGTGGCACACCCCGGAATTTTTTTGCTTTTTGGCAGGCTTCGCCACGGTTCCCGTCCTGCGCTGGATATAATGAGAACAATCTCAGTTCAGGAGGACAAGCCATGCCCATTACCATTGACAAGCAAAACGGGGCCACCGTCATCTCCGTCCGCGGCGAGATCGACCACCACAGCGCCCGTACCATTATGGAAAACATCGACCACACCATCTCTTCTGCCCTGCCCATGCGCCTGGTGCTGGATTTGTCCAGCGTCACCTTCATGGACAGCTCCGGCATCGCCGTCCTGCTCCGTGCCCTCAGACAGATGGACCAGCTGGGCGGAAATCTGCGGGTGGTGGGAATTCCGCCCCAGCCCCGCCGGGTGCTGGACGCCGCCGGCATCGGACGGCTCATCACATTGGAATAAGGAGGGCTACATAGTGAAAGCTTTGGATCAGACCACCGTGGTGTTCACCTCCCGGTCCGCCAATGAGGGCTTTGCCCGGGCGGTGGCGGCCTGCTTTGCCACCCAGCTGGACCCCACCCTGGACGAAATTGCCGACATCAAAACCGCCGTGTCTGAGGCGGTGACCAACGCCATTGTCCACGCCTACCCCAACACCCTGGGTAAGATCACCATGCGCATGCGGCTGTTGGAGGACCTCCAGCTGGAAATTCAAATCAAGGACAGCGGCGTGGGCATTCCCGATGTGGAGCAGGCCCGCACACCTCTATTCACCACTGGAAATGAGGAGCGCTCCGGCATGGGCTTTACCATCATGGAGAGCTTTATGGACACGGTGAAGGTGCGCTCCACCGTGGGTAAGGGCACCACCGTCACCATGCGCCGCCGCATCGCCCGCCGGGTGGGTGGAGGGCAATGAACACCCTGGACACCCTCTCTCTGCTGGACGCCGCCCGGGGCGGAGACAACGACGCCTGTGAGCGGCTGCTGCTGGAAAACAGCGGCCTCATCTGGTCGGTGGCCCGCCGCTACTATGGCCGAGGGGTGGACCCGGAAGACCTGTACCAGCTGGGCTGTCTGGGGTTTCTCAAGGCGGTGCGGGGGTTCGACACCAGCTACGGCACCCAGTTCTCCACCTACGCGGTGCCTAAGATCGCCGGGGAAATCCGCCGCTTCCTCCGGGACGACGGCTCGGTGAAGGTCAGCCGCGGCATCAAGGAGCGGGCCATGGCCCTGCGCCAGTGTCGCCAGGACCTGTACCACCGCCTGGGCCGGGACCCCACCGTGGGGGAGCTGGCCCAGGCCACCGGACTGGAGCCGGAGGACATCGCCGCCGCCGAGACCGCCACCCTCTCGGTGGCCTCCCTCCAGAGCCAGACGGGAGAGGATGGCTTCACCCTGGAGTCCATTCTGGGTTGCGACGGCATGGAGGAGGAAGTGGTGGAGCGGCTGGCCCTGCGCCAGGCCATTGACGCCCTTCCGGACCGGGAGCGAAAGGTCATCCTGCTGCGCTTCTACAAAAATCTCACCCAGGAGCGCACCGCCCGGATTTTAGGGGTCAGCCAGGTCCAGATTTCCCGCATGGAGCGGCGGGCCATTGGGCACCTGCGGGAGTGGCTCACCGAAGAGTCCTTGCCAACCACCGTGGGATAGACTATAATAACAGTTAATTCAGTCTATCCCAAGGAAAGGGTGTGGGTTCCCATGCAAAATACCCTCTACGTGGTGGTCCCCTGCTACAACGAGCAGGAGGTGCTGCCCGAAACCGCGCGGCGGCTGCGGGACAAGCTGCAATACCTGATGAATCGCGGCCGCATCAGCCGCAAAAGCCGCATTCTCTTTGTCAACGACGGCTCCCGGGACGGAACCTGGGAGATCATTGAACGGCTGCACATCGGAAATCATCTCTTTTCCGGCCTCAACCTCAGCCGCAACCGGGGCCACCAGAACGCCCTGCTGGCAGGTCTGATGTACGCCAAGGACCGGGCGGACATGGCCATCTCCATGGACGCCGACCTGCAAGACGACATTGACGCCGTGGACGAGATGGTGGACAAGTACTTGGAAGGGGTGGACATCGTGTACGGTGTGCGCTCCAGCCGGGAGCGGGACACCTTCTTTAAGCGCACCACCGCCGAAGCCTTCTACCGTCTTATGAACACCCTGGGGGCGGAGACGGTGTTCAACCACGCCGACTACCGCCTCATGTCCCGGCGAGCCCTGGAAGGGCTGTCCCAGTTCCGGGAAGTGAACCTGTTTTTGCGGGGCATCGTCCCCATGATCGGCTACCGCACCGATGTGGTCACCTACGAGCGGGGCGAGCGGTTTGCCGGAGAGAGCAAGTATCCGCTGAAAAAAATGCTGGCCTTTGCACTGGAGGGCATCACCTCCCTGTCGGTGAAGCCCCTGCGCCTCATCACCGGGCTGGGATTTTTCGTCTTTCTCGTCTCCCTGTTTATGATTCTCTACAACATCATCCGCTGGGTCACGGGCAACACCGTCACGGGCTGGGCCAGCCTATCCTGCTCGGTGTGGCTCATTGGCGGGCTCATTTTGCTCTCTCTGGGGGTAATTGGCGAATATGTGGGCAAGCTATACATGGAGGCCAAAGGCCGTCCCCGCTTCCTTGTCCAGGATGTGGTGGACGAACAAGACTGAGTCTGTCCTAGAAAGTCCTTGCTTTTTCGTCCAACTCAGCATAAAATAGCCTCAAAGAGACTATGGGAACCATCCCCTATAAGGAGGCACCGTTATGAATATCAACATCGATCTCAACGACCTGAAGGAGCGCGCCAAGGATCTGGCCCAAAGCGGCATGGCCAAGGCCCTGGAGCTCACCGACACCGGCGTGTCCAAGGCCAAGCAGCTGGCTGAAATCAGCAAGCTCAAGGTACTCAACCTCAGCGAGCAGGACGCCATTCGTCGGGCCTATATGGACCTGGGCCGTCTGTACTACGCCGAGCGGGGCTCCGCTCCCGAGGCCGCCTATGCGGATCTGTGCGACAAGATCACCCGGTCCAAGGCTCAGATTCAGGTCAACGAGCAGCGCATTACCGATCTCAAGTCCTCCGGCAACCTCACCGACGAGGAAGTGGAGCACGCCTGCGAGGCCGACTTCGAGGACGCCGACTGGGAGTACGTGGGCAACACCCCCACCGAGGATGCCCAGGCCACCGCTGGCCAGGCAGAAGCAGAGACCCAGGCGGACGACGCCGATGCCACCGACTTTGAGAAGCCCGAGGTCAAGACTGACGACCAGGTATAATCAGCCAAAGCGCAAAAAGACCGTTGCAGAGAACCCCTCTGCAACGGTCTTTTTCTTCTCACATTTCTCGGCGGCCCTCCATAGCCCGCATCAATGTGGCATCGTCGGCAAACTCCAGGTGGCTGCCCACCGGGATGCCGTAAGCCAGACGGCTGACCTTCACCCCGAAGGGCTTGAGCAGCCGGGAGAGGTACATGGCGGTGGCCTCCCCCTCCGTATCTGGGTTGGTGGCCATGATGACCTCCTCCACCTCTCCCCCAGACACCCGCTCCACCAGCTGAGCGATGCGCAGGTCGTCGGGGCCCACGTGGTTCATGGGGGAGATGACCCCGTGGAGCACGTGGTACACGCCTTGATACTCGTGGGCCCGCTCCAGGGCGATGACGTCCTTGGGGTCGGCCACCACACACACGGTGTGCTGGTCCCGCCGGGGCGAACTACACAGGGAGCACAGCCCCTCCCCCTGGGTGAGGTTCTGGCACTTGGGGCAGTAGCCGATGCTCCCCTTGGCCTGGAGGATGGCGTCGGCAAAGGCCTTTGCCTCCTCCTCCGGGCGGCCCAACACGTACAGGGCCAGACGCTGGGCGCTCTTACGCCCCACGCCGGGCAGTTTTGCAAATTGTTCCACTAAGTTTTCCAAAGCCGGGGGAAAATAATCCATGCTCTTGCCTCCAGATCTTGTACTTCTTACTCTGTCACCCGCAGCGCTGCCATGGCGGCGGAAAGGTCCGGGGCCTCATACAGCGCAGAGCCCACCACCAGCACGTTGGCGCCCGCCTCCACCACAAGCCGTGCGGTAGAAGGGTTGATGCCACCGTCCACCTCCAGGTCACAGCTGGGGTTGTGGGCCTGGATGATCTCCCGGACCCGGGTGATGGTCTTCAACTGGGACTCCATAAAGGGCTGGCCGCCAAATCCCGGCTCCACCGTCATCACCAGCACCATGTCCAGCTGGTCAATATAGGGCAGAATGGCCTCCGGGGAGGTGATGGGCCGCAGGGCCACCGCCTTTTTCACGCCGTATTCTCCCATGATATCCAGGGCCTTCTGGATATTCTGAGGGTGGTCCGACTCCAAGTGAACACTCACCAAATCCGCCCCCGCCTCACAGAACTGGGCGACATACCGCACCGGCTTGTCGATCATCAAGTGTAAATCCAACTGCATGTCCGTGTGCTTGCGGATGGACCGAACCACCGGAAGGCCCAGGGTTATGTTGGGCACAAACGCCCCATCCATCACATCCACATGGAGCAGGTCGGCGGTTTGGACCCGCTGGATCTCCCGCTCCAGATTGCAAAAATCTGCTGATAAAATGGATGGCGCAATCTTTACCATGTTCTCTTTCACCTTTGTCTTTCTTATCCGATTCTTTTACCTTCTCTCAGGGGTTGGGGGAGCACACCGCCCACGGGCCATCCTCATAGGATACCACAAGCGGATACCGCGGTCGGCTGCCCGGGCGTTCTCCCCCCATCTCCCACGCGCGCCCGGTCTCCGGGTCGACTGTGTGCCGCATTGGCATAGCCGTCCGGCAAAGGATTCCCCTTTGCCGGACGGCAATTGGAAGTTATTCGTAGACGCAGGAGGTGGCCACTTCGCTCACCTGATATCCTGCCTTGGCCAGGGAGGACAGAATCTCCTCCTTGTGCTGGTGGCCAAAGGCCTCCAGGGTCACCTTCAGCTCCACACCAGCCTGACGGTTGATGTTGACAAACTGGTTGTGGTCCAGCTTGATGATGTTGCCGTTTTCTCGGGCCACCAGCTCCGCCACACGGAGCAGCTCGCCGGGCCGATCGGGCAGCTGTACCGAGAAGGTGAAGATGCGGCCCCGGTTGATGAGCCCGTGCTGCACCAGGGAGGAGATGGTGATCACGTCCATATTGCCCCCGGAGAGCACCGACACCACATTCTTGCCCTTGCACTCCAGATGGCGCAGGGCGGCGATGGTGAGCAGACCTGCATTTTCCACCACCATCTTGTGCTTCTCCATCACATCCAGGAAGGCATCCACCAGCTCTCCATCTCCAATGGTGAGGATGTCGTCCACGTTCTTCTGGATGTAGGGGAACACCAGGTCGCCGGGGGTCTTCACCGCCACGCCGTCGGCAATGGTGTTCACGGTGGGCAGGGTGACCACGTGCCCGGCCTCAATGCTGGCCTTCATGGACGCCGCCCCCGTGGGCTCTACGCCGATGACCTGCACCGAGGGGTTGAGCAGCTTGGCCAGGGTGGCCACGCCAGCGGCCAGACCGCCGCCGCCGATGGGCACCAAAATCACATCCACATCCGGCAGGTCCTTGAAAATCTCATAGGCAATGGTGCCCTGGCCTGTGGACACGGTGAGGTCGTTGAAGGGGTGTACATAGGTGTACCCCTCCTCCTGGCTCATCAGGGTCGCCATAGATGCTGCATCATCAAAGGTCTCCCCGTGCAAAATAACACGGGCGCCGTAGTCCTTGGTGTTGTTGACCTTCACCAGGGGCGTGGTGGTGGGCATGATGATGGTGGCGGGAATGCCGGCGGCCTGAGCCGCATAGGCCACGCCTTGGGCGTGGTTGCCCGCCGAAGCGGTAATCAGCCCCCGCTCCTTCTCCTCCTGGGTGAGGGTGGAGCACTTAAAGTAAGCGCCCCGGATTTTGTAGGCCCCGGTCACCTGCATGTTCTCCGGCTTGATGTAGACATGGTTGCCGGTGGACTTGGAGAAGAAGGTGCTGTAAATCAGGTCCGTGGGGTGGAGCACACCTTCCAGGACCTTTCTGGCCTGTTTGAAATTTTCTAGGGTCATCATGGCTGTACACCTGCCTATTTTATCATTCAGGTTCTCATTTTAACCCACCAAATGGGGAAAGTCAATGCCTTGACCTGCGCTGCATTTTCTTGACACCTCCACTTTAGTGCGTTACAATAAAGCCAATATCACGCTGGTAGAAAGGAGCGTGCGCTGTGGCTTTCATTCGCAAAAAAAGCGTCCTCCCCATTTATATGGTGGGAGGCACCTGGCTGGTGTGGTCTCTGGCCGCCCCTCTGTATAAACCCACCCACTATATTATGGCCGGTCTGGCCTCTGCGGCGGTGTACTATCTGGGCAAGATCATCTTCCCGGACCGGGGCTACGAACTGGATGACCCGGAAGAGGAGGCCTCTGAGCCCCAGGCCCAGAAAACTCAGGCCGAGCCGGTCAGCCCCGAGGTCCAGCAGCTGCTCCAGGAGCGGGACCGGGCCCTGTCCGAGATGCGCCGACTCAACGACTCCATTCAGGACCAAACCCTCTCCCAGCAGATCGACCGCTTGGAGCACACCACTCAGAAGATCATGGACGCGGTGGCCAAGAGCCCGGACAAGCTGCCTCAAATCCGCCGTTTCCTCAACTATTATCTCCCCACCACCCTGAAACTGCTCAACGCCTATGACCGCATGGACGCCACCGGGGTGGAGGGTGCCAACATCGACGGCACCAAAGGGCGCATTGAGGACATCATGTCCACCATCTGCACCGCCTTTGACCGCCAACTGGACGCCCTGTACGGCCAGGAGGCCATGGACATCAGCACCGACATCGACGTACTGGAACAGATGCTGGCCCGGGAAGGCCTGGGCGATATGAATCTGTCCGCCGACGACACCCAAAAATGATCCGTAGGAGGAATGTACCATGAACGACCATCCCGATTTCACCCCCACCCTCACCTTGAATCCCACCCTGGACTCCTCTGCCCCCGCTGCGCCTGCCGCTCCCACGCCTGCCCCCCAGGAGGCCATGGCAGAGATTCAGCTCTCCCCCCAGGAGCAGCAGATGGTGGAAGACTTTGCCCAGAAAATTGACCTCACCGACACCGCCATGGTGCTCCAGTACGGCGCTGCCGCTCAGAAGAACATTGCCGACTTCTCGGAAAACGCCCTGAACAACGTGCGCACCAAGGACCTGGGCCAGGTGGGTCAGGCCCTGTCCTCCCTGGTGGTGGAATTGAAGACCTTCGGCGAGGAGGAGAAAAGCGGCATCTTCGGCTTCTTCCAGAAGAAGAAAAAGGAGGCCATGGCCCTGAAGGCCAGCTTTGACAAGGCCGATGCCAACGTGGATAAGATTGTGGCGGTGTTGGAAAACCACCAGCTGACCCTGATGAAGGACATCGCCATGCTGGACCAGATGTACGATCTGAACACCAAATATTATAAGGAGCTGACCATGTATATCCTGGCGGGCAAGAAGGCTCTGGACAAGGCCCGCACCGAGACCTTGGCCCAGCTCCAGCAGACTGCCACCCAGACCAAAACCCAGGAGGCAGCCCAGAAGTACAACGACTATGCCAATCTGTGCAACCGCTTTGAAAAGAAGCTCCACGATCTGGAACTGACCCGCATGGTGTCCATCCAGATGGGCCCCCAGACCCGGATGATTCAGAACAACGACGCCTTGATGCTGGAGAAGATTCAGTCCTCTCTGGTCAACACCATTCCTTTGTGGAAGAGCCAGATGGTGCTGGCTCTGGGCCTGGAGCACTCCCGTCAGGCCGCCGCAGCCCAGAGCGCTGTGTCGGATATGACCAACCAGCTGCTGCAAAAGAATGCAGAGATGCTTCACATGGGCACCGTGGAGGCCGCCCGAGAGTCCGAGCGGGGCATTGTGGACCTGGAGACCCTTCAACACACCAACCAGCAGCTCATCGCCACCCTGGACGAGGTCATGGACATCCAGACCCAGGGCGCACAGAAGCGCCGGGAGGCAGAGGTGGAGCTTCAGCGCATCGAGGGCGAGTTGAAGCAGAAGCTGCTGGAACTGCGGGGCTGATCCCCGGGGTGACCTTGGATGAAACTATTCAAACGAACCGGCGTGGCCGTCCTACTCACCGTCATGATGATCATCCTGGCGGTGGGCATCGGTCTGGCCCGCCGACCCGGCAGCGGCGGACACGTTGCCACCACCCAAGATGCCCCGTGGTTCGTCTCTGACCAAGCCGGGGTGCTCAGCTCCTCCGGCATCAAGCAGTTGGAGAGCAACAACCGCTCTCTGGACAGCTCCATGGGTGTGGTCATCGGCTGTCTCACCTGCAACTACGGAAAAGCCGACTTGGGCAACTACGCCATGGAACAGGCAGAAAAAATGGGCCTGGGCGCCAACGACTTTATGGTGGTGCTGGACATCTCGGGGGAGAACTACTGGCTCATTCAGGGCAGCGGCCTCACCGACCTGTTCACCGACGACGACTGCGCCGCCTACGCCCATGAGTATATGGAGGAGCCCTTTGCCAAGGGAGACTACACCCAAGCCCTGCTCTCCCTCTCCGACGCTCTGACCCAGTGGTATCAGACCCACTATCTGGCCTAACTTGGGAGGTATTATGGATATCTTAATCATCTTCCTGCTGATACTTGTGGTGCTGGCCCTGAGGGAGGGCTCCCGGTACCGCCAGTATCGGGGCGGCTACTACGGCCCCAACTACATGTACCGTCCCTTCTGGATGTTCCCCCCTCGTCCCCATCACCATCATCACCACCACCCTCACCCGCCCATGGGTGGGCGTCCTATGGGTGGCGGTCGGCCCATGGGTGGACGGCCTGGACATGGCCCCTCCACCTCCTTCCGCGGTCCCCGTCCCAGCGGCGGGTTCGGCGGTGGACGCTCCAGCCGCCCCGGCAGTTTCGGAGGCGGTCGCTCCTTCGGGGGCGGCGGGCGTTCGTTCGGAGGTGGCCGCTCTTTTGGCGGCGGTGGAGGCCGTTCCTTCGGCGGTGGCCGAGGCGGCGGACGGCGCTGACCTTTCCAGACCTGTCGCAACATACGCCCATTGCCCAACCGCATGGGCAGACAATCCCCCAGTCACCTGCGGTGACAGCCCCCTTTACACAAGGGGGCCTAAGGGCAGCACCGGACCCCAAGCCTCCCTTGTGTAAAGGGAGGTGGCCCGGCGTATGCCGGGTCGGAGGGATTGACAGACATGGCCAGGCCTGTTGCAGAATCACAATTTTGCAACAGGCCTTTTTCTGTTTTCTTACTTCCACCACAAGAGGTGATTTTGTTGAAATCCCGTATCAAGCCCACGCCCCTGCTATACGCTCTGGCCTTTCTCATCCCCGCCCTGCTCCTGCTGGTGGTCTATGCCCGCTTAGGGCTGGCCCCCTGGGGGGATAACACCATCCTGATGTCCGACATGTCCTCCCAGTATGTGGAGTTCTTCTGTGCCTTGAAGCACAGGGATGTGTTTTTCTCCTGGTCCAAGGCCCTGGGCACCTCCTACATCGGGGTGTTCTCCTACTACGTCTCCAGCCCCCTGTCCCTGCTCACCCTGTTGGTCCCCAATGAGTACATGCCCATGGGATTGATGTTCCTCACGGTGTTGAAGGTGGGGCTGGCGGGGCTGACCTGCTGCATCTTCCTGCGCTCCTACCTCCGGCACAGCGCCCTGTTTCTCCCCATGCTCTCCACCTGCTACGCCCTGTGCTCCTACACCGCCGCCTACTCCCTGTGCATCATGTGGCTGGATGGGCTCATCTGGCTGCCTGTCATCCTCCTGGGATTGGAGCGGATTCTGGCAGGACAGCGGCCCTGGCTGTTCTTTGGCAGCTTGGTGGTGTGCTTTGTCTCCACCTGGTACATCTCCTATATGATCGGTATCTTCTGCTGTGTGTGGCTGGTCTATCGGGAGTGGTGTGAGGTCCCTGCGTGGAAGGACCTGTTGCGCCACATCCGGTCTTTCCTCCTCTCCGCTCTGGCCGCCCTGGGGGTCACCGCCTGGATGTGGGTGCCCTCCCTGCTGGCCATTTTCAGCGGAAAGCTGGGGGACGCCACCATGGACTACTCCAGCCTCACCAACTTTCCCCTGTGGCAGCTGCCCAGCCGCCTGTTCTCCGGCCAGTCAGCGGGACTGACCAACTTCGCCCCGCCCTATCTGTTCTGCGGCACAGTGATCTTGATGCTGGCCCTGATCTTTTTCTTCTCTCCCGCCATTTCCGGCCGGAACAAGCTGGCCGCTGGGGCGGTGCTGATGGTGCTGGTGCTCTCTCTGTGGCTGTCCCCCCTGGACAAGGTGTGGCACCTCTTTAAAATGCCCAACTGGTTCCCCTATCGGTACAGCTTCGTCTTCTCCTTCTTCCTGGTGGTTCTGGCTGGCCAAGTGTTGGCCGCCCTGCCAAAGTCCTTCACCACCTGGAGGCTGGCCCCGGTGGTCACCCTGGTGCTGTTCTGTCTCACCGCCTGGGAGCTGGGCTACAACACCCAGACCACCATGCTGGACATTCGGGAGGTATTCCACTGCCAGTCCTACGCCGACTATGTGTCCTACTACCAGGATAATGAGGCCCTGGTGGAACAGGCCCAGGAGGCGGACACCGACTTCTACCGCATGGGGGCCACCTACGACCGGGGCGACAACAGCCCCCTCTCCTTCGGCTATGCCGGTATCACCCATTACAGCAGCATTTATAACAAACAGGTCAACACCTTCTTAAAGCAGCTGGGCTTTGCACAGGGCTGGATGTGGAGCGTCTACTACGGCTCCACCCCCGTCACCGACAGCCTGCTGGGCATCCGCTATGTCCTCAGCGACCAGGAGTTCCCCGGCTATGAAGAGGCGGGCCACAGCGGCAGTCTGGCCCTATGGAAAAATCCGGACGCTCTGCCCCTGGCCTACGTCGCTCAGGGACAGGTTTCCACCATTCTTCCCCGTGGGTACACTCCCTTTGAGACCCAGACGTATCTGCTCAACCAGCTCACCGGGTCCACCCAAGAGGTATTCTCCCCCATTGATTTGGAGGTACAAGAGGGTGAGGGGCAGATCATCCTTCGCATCCACGGCACCGGGAATCCCGTCTACGCCTATCTGGACCAAAACGGGTTCACCGCTCTGTCTGTGGACGGCGAGCACCGCTGTTCCCTCACCCCCTATGAGGAGCAGCGCATCCACTACCTGGGCACTCCTGCTGAGGGTGAGACCCTGGAGGTAACCATCGCCTGCAACACCACCCTGTCCAACCTGGACTGGGAGGCCCTGGTGCAGCAGCTGGACCAGGACGCCCTCCGGGATGCGCTGGCCCTGTTGGACAACACCCAGGTGGACACAGTCAACAACTCCCGCGTCTCCCTCCAGGCCACCACTGACACACCCTCCACTCTGGTCACCACCATCCCCGCCGAGGACGGCTGGACCGCCTATGTGGACGGGAAAAAGGTGGACACCGGGGTGTGCTGGGACACCTTCCTCACCGTGGAACTCACCCCCGGCACCCACCAGGTCACCTTCCGCTACACCTCGCCCGGGCTGACCCTGGGCCTGGGGCTAGGCGGTATCACCGTTGTGGCTTTCGTGGGCTGGCTGGTGTGGAAACGCAAAAAAGCCTGATGGACTCAAAATGCCGTGGTGCAACCAAGCACCACGGCATTTTTCTGGTCAATGTTCTTTTGTGGGCTCCTCGGCCAAGGGGCGGCGGCGATACTCTCTGGGCCCCCACTCGGGCAGGGGCAAACGCTGCATGGCCCCAAACACATAGTTTTTCAGATTGGGGTAAGTCTTGGACAGCTCCGCCACCAGCTCCTTCACCTCCTGGCGGCGGGTGTTACCATCCGCCGGACAGGGGTTGTGGACGATGGGCAGGTTGTGCCGCTTGGCAGCTCCCCGCACCATCCCCTCCCCGCAGTAGAGCAGGGGGCGAATCTGGGTGATGCCCATGCGGTCCAGATAGGTCACAGGCTGGAAGCAGGACAGCCGCCCCTCATAGAAGAGGGAGAGGAAGAAGGTCTCCACAGCATCATCGTAGTGGTGGCCCAGGGCAATCTTATTCAGCCCCAACTCGGCCATGGCATTGTGGAGGGCTCCACGGCGCATCTTGGCGCACATGGAACAAGGGTTCTTTTCTTTCCGTACATTAAAAATAATGTCAAAGATCTGGGTCGGGATAATATGATAGGGCACCTCCAGCTGGTCACACAGCGTTTGCACCGGGCCGAAGTCCATCTCCGGCACGCCGGGATGCACCGTCAAGGCGTGGAGTTCAAAGGGCACGGGGTAGAACTTTTGCAGCCGGGCCATGGCGGTGAGCAGCACCAGGGAGTCCTTTCCCCCCGAAACCCCCACAGCGATACGGTCTCCGGGCTGAATCATATCATAATCCTCAATACAACGGCGCAAATGGGATAAAATCAGCTGCATTTATTTGACCTCCAAATAGCAAAATGAAAACGAGATTTTAAGAGTATTCAAGAGAATACACGAGAATACAAGAGTATATAAAACACAAATTAAAAAAAGCATGTTTTTTTGTTGACACCAGGCAACCCCCGTATTATAATACATCCTGCGCCTTCTTGTAAAGGAAGGAAACCCCGTGTTTTTTTATAATAAATCAAGATAAATGGAGGAAACCGATATGTCTACCTTTATGGCAAACAAGGGTAACATCGAGCGCAAGTGGTACATTCTCGATGCTGCCGGCAAGCCTCTGGGCAAGACCGCTGCCGCCGCCGCTACCCTGCTGCGTGGTAAGCACAAGCCCGAGTACACCCCCCACGCCGACTGCGGCGACTTCGTCATCGTCATCAACGCTGACAAGGCCGTCCTCACCGGCAAGAAGGGCGAGCAGAAGTTCTACCGCACCCACTCCGGCTACGTGGGCGGTCTGAAGGAGACCAAGTACCGCATCCTGATGCAGGAGAAGCCCGAGCTGGCTATGCGTGTGGCTGTGCGCGGCATGCTGCCCCGCAACATCATCACCAAGGACTCTCTGAGCCGCCTGAAGATCTATCGTGGCGACGCTCACAAGCACGAGGCTCAGAAGCCCGAGGCTTGGACTGTTGAATAAGGAGGTAACCGACTATGTATAAGAGCAAGAAGCCCTATCACTACGGCACCGGCCGTCGGAAGTCCTCCGTGGCTCGTGTGCACCTGTTCCCCAACGGCACCGGCTCCATCACCATCAACGGCCGTGACATCGAGGAGTACTTCGGCCTGGAGACCCTGAAGATGGTGGTCCGTCAGCCCCTGAACACCACCGGCGTCATCGGCAAGGTGGACGTGGTTGCCACCGTCACCGGCGGCGGCGTCACCGGTCAGGCTGGCGCTCTGCGCCACGGCATCTCCCGCGCCCTGCTGGAGATGGACCCCGAGTTCCGCGCCTCTCTGAAGGCTGCTGGCTTCCTGACCCGCGATCCTCGTATGAAGGAGCGCAAGAAATACGGCCTCAAGGCTGCCCGTCGCGCTCCGCAGTTCAGCAAGCGCTGATTTCTGGCTATATCCTTTCAAAATCCCGGAAACTATATGGTTTCCGGGATTTTTCTATGTATTCTATGCTATTCCTTCGTTATTGATCCTTCTTTTATGTGGACATGTCCGTTTGACAAATGGAGCAGACCGTTGTAAAATGCCTTTTTATGAATTCATGATCCATTCTTTGTTTGAAAGGGACGACTGTTTTGAGAACCATCCTTTACGCCTTGTTGGCGTATCTATCGGGTAGCGTGCTGTATGCCCAGATATTCGCCAGGCTTTTCCACAAGCCAGACCTCATAGAACGGAGCAACGACCACAACCCCGGCACCGCAAACGCCTTCCAGTACGGCGGCTTCTGGTGCGGTGTGCTCACCCTTGTCTGTGATCTGCTCAAAGGCTTTATCCCCGTGTTCGCCTTCCTGGCCGGGCCTAAGCCAGACCCCATTGCCTGTGCCCTGGTGCTGGCCGCCCCAGTGATTGGACACGCCTTCCCGGCGTTTTACCGCTTTCAGGGCGGAAAGGGCATTGCCGTCACCTTCGGCTGCCTGCTGGGCCTCCTCCCCATCTGGCAGCCAGTGGCGACGCTGGCCATGTATTTCATATTATTTTCTGTCGTGCTCCAAATCAGCCCCCACTTTTACCGCACCCTGGTGGCCTATCTCTGTGCCCTGGTCCACATGATTTTCATCGTGAAGATTCCCGCCATCTGGATGGGATTTTTGGTCATCTCTGGGGTGGTCCTGTTGCGGCTGCATATGAGCAAGGAGCAGAGAGAACAAATTGAGGTGAAATGGGTATGGACGCGCTGATTCTCTCTTGTGGCACCGGAGGTGGACACGACTCCGCCGCAAAGGCGATTGTGGAAGAACTGCGCACACGAGGCCATCACGCCGTCATGCTCAATCCCTACACTCTGCGCAGTCAGTCCCTTGCCCGGAGAATCAACGGCGCCTATATCTCCATGGTACAGAACACGCCCCGGCTATTTGGCGCCGTCTACACCGCCGGGGAGCTGTACCGGAAACTGCCGTGCCGGTCGCCGGTGTATCACGTCAATCATCGGATGGTTCCATTTATGAAAAAGTATCTGGCCAGCCATTCCTATGACGTGATTATTACCACCCACCTGTATCCAGCAGAAATCCTCACCAATATGAAGAACCGGGACTTGCAGATTCCCAAAACCATCTTTGTCTCCACCGACTACGTCTGCATTCCCTTTACCGAGGAGACCAACTGCGACGCCTATGTCATCCCCGCCCCGGACCTGGCCTCCGACTATGTGCGCCGAGGCGTTCCGTTAGAGAAGCTGCACCCCTTGGGTATCCCCACAAGTCCCGTCTTTTCCAACCGCCAGAGCAAGGAGGAGGCCCGCAGACGCCTGCATCTGGACCCCCACAAAAAATACATCCTGACGGCAGGAGGAAGCATGGGCGGCGGCACCATCCGAGAGACCATAGAGACACTGATGGACGGGGTTGCCCAACGTCAGGATGTGTCTCTGGTGGTTGTCTGCGGCAACAACCAAGAGCTGTACAACGCCCTCACAGAAAAACGCCCTAAAAACACCGTGATCGTGGGGTACACCCAGGACATGGCAGACTATATGCGGGCCTCGGACCTGTTTGTCACAAAACCCGGGGGACTCTCCTCCACCGAAGCGGCCGTATGCGGCATTCCCATTTTGCATACAGCAGCTATCCCCGGCTGTGAAACCTGCAATGCCCAATACTTCCACACCCATGGCATGAGCCAAGTGTGTCAGGACCCCCACCAGCTCATGGCAGTTGCCATGGACCTTCTGTTCGACCAGGCCCAGTGCGATGCCATGGTGGCCCGTCAACGTGCCACCATGGACGGGTCCGCCCGAGGGATTCTCTGTTCCTTTGCGGAATATCTATCAAAATAGCTCCATACACCCCCGGAACACTCGTTCCGGGGGTGTTCGTCTTGTATGGGGAAACTCCCTGTGGTATCATGAACCCAAGAAAATTTCCAGCTTAGGAGGCCTCTTTATGAACATTGTGGTGGCCATGGACTCGTTCAAAGGCAGCCTCTCCTCCATGGAGGCGGGCCAAGCCGTCCGGGCAGGGATCGCCCAGGCAGACCCCAGCGTATCGGTGACCGTCCGTCCTCTGGCCGACGGCGGCGAGGGCACCGTGGAAGCTCTGATCTCCGGCATGGGCGGCCAATGGCAGCAGGTGACCGTGACCGGGCCGTTGGGTGCTCCCGTGGTGTGCTCTTATGGCATTCTCCCCGCCACAGGCACCGCGGTGGTGGAGATGTCCGGGGCTGCGGGTCTCACCCTGGTGCCGGAGCTCCAGCGCAATCCCCTGTACACCACCACCTACGGTGTGGGGGAGGTCATCCGAGACGCCATCGCCAAGGGCTGCCGCCGTTTCCTGGTGGGCATCGGAGGCAGCGCCACCAACGACGGCGGTGTGGGGATGCTCCAGGCCCTGGGCTACGGCTTTTTCGACGCGGAGGGCCGCCCCATCCCCCACGGTGCCCAGGGGCTTTCCCAGCTGGCCCGCATCACCTGCGACGGAGTTCTCCCCCAGCTGGCCCAGTGTGAGTTCCGGGTGGCCTGCGATGTCACCAATGTTCTGTGCGGCCCCCAGGGTTGCAGCGCCGTCTACGGTCCCCAGAAAGGGGCCACACCTGAAACCATTCAGGATATGGACCAATGGCTATTCCATTACGCCCAGCTGGCCCGGGCCGTGTGCCCAGACACCGCCCACCCCGACGCACCGGGCACCGGTGCCGCCGGAGGGCTGGGCTTTGCCTTCCAAACCTTCCTCCGTGGGGCGTTGGAGCCTGGGGTTTCCATCGTGCTGGAAGAAACCCATCTGGAGGACTTCATCCGGGATGCCGACCTGGTCATCACCGGAGAGGGACGGCTGGATGGCCAGACCGCCATGGGTAAGGCTCCCGTGGGAGTGGCCCAGCTGGCCAAACGGTACCACAAGCCGGTGGTGGCTCTGGCGGGCTGCGTCACCCCAGACGCCACCGCCTGTCACACCCAGGGCATCGACGCCTTCTTCCCCATCCTCCCCGGCCCCTGCTCCCTGGAGCAGGCCATGGAGCCGGACACCGCCCGGGCCAACCTGGCCGCCACCGCTCAACAGGTGTTCCGGCTCTTTCAAGCTGGCATGACAAACTAACCTCCTTAGAAAATCAGGGTTGACAAAACCAGGTAGGGTACTGTATACTCTCGTTCAGTTAGCTTTTGCTAACCACTAAAAACAAAGATTTTCCCAAGGAGGAATGGTATGTACCCCTACATTCTGGTATCCATCGCCCTGGCCCTGCTCTTTGCTGTGAGCTGTCACGGGGCTATCCGAAAGCGCCCCGGTGCCTTCTACGCCCTGGCCATCCTGTTGGTGGTGGGTGAAGTGCTCTACTACAGCCTGGGCCTTCGGGCCACGGCCCCCCAGTGGGTGAACACCTACATCGTCAATCTCTTCACCCGGGGCACGCTGCCCACCGCCCTGTTCATGGTGGTGATGTATGTGGGGGCGCTGGACCACCGCAGACCGCTGGTGCGCAAGTTGCTGGCCATCCGAGGCCCTCTGTCCATTATGGCCTGCATTCTCACTCTGGGCCACAACCTCATGTACGGCATCCGGCATTTTGTCATGCTGTTTGTGGCCCCGGAAACCATGCGGCCCACCACCCTGGTGGCAGCCATTCTCTCCCTTCTCATGATCGTCCTTATGATTCCTCTCATGGTGACATCCTTCTCCCGTGTCCGCCGCCGCATGAGCGCCGCCAGCTGGAAACGGTTGCAGCGCCTGGCCTATCTCTTCTTTGGGCTGATTTACGCCCATGTGATGGTGTTGTTTGTCCCCCAGTTCTCCCACAAATATCTGGACATCATCCTCTACACCGCCATCTTCGGTGGTTATCTGGTCCTGCGTGTGACCAAAGCCCTGAAGGTTCACGAACAGAAAAAGGCGTCTTATCTCCGATGTGCCTGAAAAAACTCCCCGGAACTCATACAGTTTCCGGGGAGTTTTCTGTCTCTTGGTCTGTCAGCAGCCCCTTGAGCTGCTTTAAAAAACATTCCGACGCCTTGGAGAACACCTGGTAGCGTTTCCAGATGATAGACGCCTCCGACCGCATGGTGGGAGACAGAGGCCGGAAGCACAGGGGGCTGTCCCCGCTGACGTTGATGAGCTGGTCAAAGCACAGGGCATAGCCCAGCCCCTCCTCCACCATCAGGGAGGCGTTGAACACCAGATTATAGGTGGCCACGATGTTCAGCTTGGCATAGTCCCGCTCAAACCACTTGGTCAGAGACCAATTGTCCGCCTTCTGGGCGGAGACAATCAGGGGTTTATCCCAGAGGTCCTGAGGCTGAATATACTCTTTGTCTGCCAGCGGGGCGTCCTTGCGCATGAGCACCCCCCAGGTGTCATGAACAGGCACCTTCACCGAGCTGTAGATACTGGTGTCCACCGGGCCATAGACCACGCCGAAGTCGATGAGCCCCCGGTCCAAGTAGTCCTGGACAAAGGCCGCATTGCCGCTGCGCACGTGGTAGTGGATGTCGGGGTACTTGGCCTGAAGCTGTTTGGCCGCCCGGGCAAACAGACGAATCATATCCGATTCCCCCGCCCCGATGTACACATCCCCCGCCACCACCTCGTCGGACAGGGAGATCTCCCGCTCTGTGATCTGCACCAGCTCCAAAATTTCCTCTGCCCGCTTGCGCAAAATCATCCCCTCTTCGGTGAGCAGCACCTTTCGGGACCCCTTGGTGCCCCGGATGAGCAGCTGTTTCCCCAGCTCCTCCTCCAGAGCCTTGAGCTGGGTGGAGAGGGTGGGCTGGGAGAGGTGCAGCGATGCCGCCGCCCCGGAAATGCTCTGCTCTCTTGCCACCGCCAGGAAATATTGTAACACCCGCAGTTCCACGCCTCTCGCCTCCTTTTTCCCCAGTATACCACCCACAGCCATAGCTTTCAACTATATCTCATCATTCAGTATAAGTATTTGATATATAGAAACTTCCTCGGTATACTGGGTATCGAAATGGAAGGTGAGCAAGGGATGACCACACAGGACCTGATCTTGAATCTGAAAGCCGCCGGGCTGGACGCCCCACAGGTAGAGCAGTACCTGGCCTACGCACAGGCGGAAAACACCGCCCAGCAGCTACAGCTTCTGTCCCGTCACCGGGCGGCCCTGTTGGACCGAGTGCACCAGATGGAAAAACAGATTGGGTGTCTGGACTATCTGGTCTACCGGATTCAGCGCCGCCCCGCTGACCCCCACACCAGTTCTAGAAATGGAGGAACGACACCATGAGACACATCCACCATGAAACCTTTGACCAGGAGCGGGCCCTGTACGGCCAGCGGGACATTCAGGTCACCGACTGCGCCTTTGACGGCCCCGCCGACGGGGAGAGCGCCTTCAAAGAGGGGGCCAACATCCAGGCCCTGCGCTGCTTTTTCAACCTGCGCTATCCCTTCTGGCACGACGACGGCCTGGTGATTCGGGACAGTGAGCTGACCCCCATGTGCCGGGCGGCCCTGTGGTACTCCCACCATATTGAGATCACCAACACCAAACTCCACGGCATCAAGGCGCTGCGGGAGTGTGGCCAGGTGACCCTGCGGGACTGTGACATCATCTCCCCGGAGTTTGGCTGGTCGGTCCACGACATCACCATGGACCACTGCACCGCAGAGAGCGAATATTTTATGATGCGCTCCACCCATCTGCGCTTCACCGATGTGACCTTCCGGGGCAAATACTCCTTCCAGTATATCGAGGACGCCATCTTCGACAACTGCCGTTTTGACACCAAGGACGCCTTCTGGCACGCCAAAAACGTGGTGGTGCGCAACAGCGTGGTGAAAGGCGAATATCTGGCCTGGTACTGTGAAAACGTGACCTTTGAGCACTGCACTATCATCGGCACCCAGCCTCTGTGCTACTGCAAGGGTCTAAAGCTGGTGGACTGTCGCATGGAGGACACCGACCTGGCCTTTGAAAAAAGTGAGGTGGAGGCCACGGTGCTCACCCCGGTGGTGAGCATCAAGAACCCTCGCTCCGGCCGCATTGTGGTGCCCTCTGTGGGAGAGATCATCCGGGACGACCCGGAGTCCCGGGGCGAGATTCTCTGCGGCTCGGACGCCCAATAACCCATGAAGCGGATTGGATATGCCCTGTGGGCTGTGGTGCTGGTTCTGTGTCTGGTGGCCTGTTCCACCGCCTCCCACCCCAGTCCCACCTCTACCATTTCACCGGAACCAAGGGAGGATACCACTGTGGACACGCACACCTTCTATCTCACGGTGGAGGGAGTCACCTTCCCCGCCACCTTTGCGGACAACCAGGGCGCCGAGGCCCTGGCGGACCTGCTCACCGATGGCCCCCTCACCCTCTCCCTGGAAGACTACGGCGGCTTTGAAAAGGTGGGCAGCCTGGGCCAGTCCCTCCCCACCAGCAACACCCACATGTCCACCCAGTCCGGGGACATTGTGCTGTACCAAGGAAATCAAATCGTCCTCTTTTACGGCTCCAACGCCTGGAGCTATACCCGCCTGGGCCAGGTCACCGACCTCACCGGATGGCAGGAGGCTCTGGGCCACGGGGACGTCACTGTAACCCTCTCCCTGACGGAACCTCATTGACTTGCCTTCCTCTGTGCAGTAAAATATCATCGAA
Organism: Pseudoflavonifractor sp. An176; assembly: GCF_002160435.1. Taxonomy (NCBI): domain Bacteria; kingdom Bacillati; phylum Bacillota; class Clostridia; order Eubacteriales; family Oscillospiraceae; genus Pseudoflavonifractor; species Pseudoflavonifractor sp. An176. The sequence goes on from NZ_NFKO01000005.1 coordinate 53,988, forward strand.
GATATCACACCATTACCCCCGCTCCTCCAGCGGGGGTATCCTGTTAGGAGGGAGCACCATGTCGGTGAATATTTACAAGGGGGAGTCTTTCCACATCCGCTAAGGAAATTTCGGAAAGGACTCCCCAAATATGAACAAGACAAATTGCACTTCGATTTGGCGTCTGGCTGGCCCTGGCGCTTTGGTTTGTTATGCCCTTCTGGCCCCCCTGTCCGCCCTGTGTTCCTCCCTCTTCGCCCTGTCCCTCCAGCCTGTGGTGGACACCGGACTCTCCGGGGACCTGGCCCGATTCGGGCTTGCCTGTCTGGCCGCCTTCCTCCTGGGGGCGGTGGATCTGGCCCTGAACCACTGGACGGTTTGCAGACAGGCGGCCCTGGTCCACCGCTGCACCAACAGGCTGTGCCAACACTACCTGCACCAAATTCTGGCCCAAAAGGTGGAGCGGCTCCAAGGCCAGGACAGCGCCGTCTATCTCTCCAAGCTCACCGCCGACGCCCCTCTCATCTCCTCCGGCTATCTGGGCAACGCCCTGGACCTGTACCGCAGCGCCTGGAGCCTGATTGCCTCTTTGGCGGTGCTGGCAGCGGCAGGCTGGGAACTGGCAGCTCTGGCAGTGCTCTGTGCCCTGGTCTCCCTGTCCCTGCCCAAACTCCTCCAGCGCAGCGCCGACCGGGCCGAGGCGGCATATCTGGACGCCAACCGCACCCATCTGGCCCAGGCCCAGGAGATACTGGCCAACTTTCTCCTCATCCGCCTGTATGGGCTGGCCCCGGAACAGGAAGCCCGCTACGGCAACGCCGCCACTCAGGTGGAACGTGCGGACAACCGCCGCCAAGTAGTTCGGCAGCAGATGAACACCCTGGGCAGCGCCATCAGCCAGCTCAGTTTTGTGCTCCTGCTGGCTGGGGCCATGGTGCTGGTCATCCAGGGCAAGCTCAGTGTGGGCTATACCATGTCCCTCACCCAGCTGTTGGGCGGGGTCATGTTTCCCTTTGAGGTGCTGCCCGGCTATTGGATGGCCCTGCAAACGGGAAAGCGGCTGTTCCACTCCAATCTGGAGCAGCTGCAAAGTGGGCTGGACACCCCCGGCGTCCAGCTTCTCCCCCACCCTCCCAGACAGCTGGCCCTCCACGGCGTCTCCTTCGCCTATCCCCATCGGCCCCCGCTGGTGGAAAACCTGAGTCTCCGTCTGGACTGTACCAAAAAGTACGCCCTGGTGGGGACCAGCGGCAGCGGGAAAAGCACCCTGGCCAAGCTGCTGCTGGGGTTTCTCACCCCCACCCAGGGCTCCGTCACATTGGACGGTATCCCTCTGGACCAGATAGAAGCCGATTCTCTCTACCGTGCAGTGGGCTACCAGAGTCAGAACAACACCTTCTTCCGGGACACTCTGGAGCACAACATTCTCCTTGGCCGCTCTCTCTCCCCGGAAGACTGGAAGCAGCTGCTGCAACAGGTGCAACTGGCCCACTGGGTGGCACAGCTTCCACAGCAAGCCCAGACTCTTGTGGAGGAAAACGGGAAAAATCTCTCCGGCGGCCAAGCCCAACGGGTAGCCCTGGCCCGGTGTCTGGCGGGACATCCCGCCTTCCTGGTTCTGGACGAGATTACCTCCGCCCTGGACCCCCAGACCGCCGGAGCACTGATGGACACGGTGCTGGCCCTGGAGGGCGTAGGGCTGCTGGCCATCACCCACGACCTGAATGGAGAGCGGCTGAAACGCTTTGACTCCATCCTCGTCCTTCGGGATGGGGCGCTCATAGAACAGGGCTCTTGGGAAGCGCTCATGGCCCAGCAGGGCGAGCTGTATCGTCTCTCTGTGAGACCATAAAAAATGCCTGGAATCCGAGGATTCCAGGCATTTTCATGTCATGTTATAAGTTGAAGCTAAAGACCACAACACAGACCACGACAAACAGAATAAAGCCCACATTGGCGTATACCGTCTTGACCCGACCCTCCCGGGGCAGCTCCTCGGGGGTAGGCCGAAGGGTCAGAGACTTGCGCATAACGATCCCAATCACCAGGCCCGCAATGACCAGCACCAGCTGCACTACCACATAGGCCAGGTAGATGAGCAGGCCGGGCAGAATGGCCGCCAGCATCTCCTGGTCCAGATTCTGGGGGTTCAAGTTGGACAGGGCATCCAAGTCCAGGTTGGACACCACCCACAGGGGCACCACCGAGCCCATGAAGTTGATGATCATGTGCATCAGCACAGGATAGCGGAGGCGACGGGTGCGCAGGTACACATAGGCAAAAATCAGGCCCATGCCGAAGGCGTAGAAGAACTGAAACAGGTTCATGTGGAACAGGGCGAAGGTGAGGGCGGAAAACACCATGGCAGTCTTTTCCCCATACTGGGCGCAGCGGTCCAGCAGCTGCTTACGGAACACCAGCTCCTCCACCAATGGGGCCAAAATCACCACGGTAAACAGCATCAACGGGTTTCCACCGCTGACCATGGCCTCCACACCGTTTTGTGCCGTTCCGCCGGACAGCAGCCCGGACAAGAAGGTGCCAACCAGATTTCCGATGAACATCACCGGGAAGCACATCAGCAACAGCGCCCAAAACTTTCCTCCCCCCAGTTTGGTCTGGGACTGCTCCACCACGGGCATCTTGCGGAGGATCAACAAAAACAGAGGCACACCCACCAGGTACTGCGGGATAAAGGAAGCCGCCCACAAAAACCAGGCGTTCTCTAACACGTTCACACCCATGGCAAACAACACGCCCCCAATCGCCACTGCCACAAGCTGCAGCACGACGATGACCATCGCATAGGCACACAGGGCCCATCCCAATCTGCCAAAGCAGGACTTTGCTTTCTCCACTGATACCAAGTTCTCTTCCTCCATATGGTATTCCCTCCCATTTCTCTCTCGTTTGGGGTCTTGCTTTCGCCCATTCTCTCATATCTTCCACAAAGAATCAATCCCCCTGTGCAACTTCTCTCCCCTCATCCTCTATCTTTCCATTGACAGATTCAATCGAATGCGTTAGACTGACAGTGTAATCGAACGCATTAGACTAAGGAGGTGACACCATGGACACGCCGAAGATTTTTGAGAGCGAGTACCGTTTCTGCCTCATTTTGTGGGAGCACGAGCCCATCAAAAGCGGGGAGCTGGTGGCTCTGTGCAAGGAGCAGCTGGGGTGGAAAAACTCCACCACCTACACGGTCATCAAGCGCCTGGCCCAGCGAGGGGTGCTGAAAAATGAGAACACCATTGTCACCTCTCTGGTCTCCAAGGACCAGGTGCAGGCCGCTGAGATCGACGAGCTGGTGGAGACCAAATTTGAGGGTTCGCTCCCCGCCTTTGTGGCGGCCTTTACCCGCCACCAGAAGATGACCCAGAAGGAGATCGACCAGGTACAGGCGATGATCGACCAATTTAGAAAGGGGAATGGGCCATGACTGAGCTGTTTTTGCATGTGGTAAACATCAGCATTTCTGCCAGCTGGCTGGTGTTGGCGGTACTTCTGGCCCGCCTGGTGCTGAAACGGGCTCCAAAATGGGCCTATGTGCTGCTGTGGGGCATTGTGGGGGTGCGGCTCATCTTCCCCTTCTCCCTGGAGAGCGCCCTGAGCCTCATTCCCAGTGTCGAGACCATCTCTCCCACCATCCTCACCGACGCCACCCCCAAGGTCTACACCGGATTTCCCACCCTGAACCAGTCCATCAATCCCGTACTCTCCCAGGCCGCTGCCTCCGCCCCTGATTCCGCCCCCAACCTTTTGGAAATCTGGCTTCCGGTGCTGGCGGTCCTCTGGTTCTTTGGTGTGGCGGCGCTGCTAGGTTGGAGTGCCGTGAGCTATCTGCGCCTGCGGCGGCGGGTGGCCACGGCGGTACGTTTGGAGGACAATCTCTATCAGAGCGAGGCGGTCCTCTCCCCCTTTGTGCTGGGGCTGGTTCACCCTCGCATGTATCTTCCCTTCTATCTGGACCAAGACACCATGGAGCACGTGGTGGCCCATGAGCGGGCTCACATCCAGCGCAGAGATCACTGGTGGAAACTCCTGGCCTTTGTGCTGCTGAGCGTGTACTGGTTCAACCCTCTGCTGTGGCTGGCCTATCTGCTGCTGTGCCGGGATATTGAGCTGGCCTGTGACGAGAAGGTGGTGCGGGGCATGGAGCCCCAGCAGCGGGCGGACTACTCCCAGGCCCTGCTCTCCTGCTCGGTGCGCCGCCCTGCCATTGCCGCCTGTCCTCTGGCCTTTGGGGAGGTTGGGGTGAAGCAGCGGGTGAAGTCGGTGCTGCGCTATCAGCGGCCCACCGTTCTGGTGGTGTCCGCCTCGTTGGTGGTGTGCACCATCGTTGGAGTGTGCTTTCTCACCAATCCCCCCATTCCCCGAGGCTTCCCCATGCAGGGACACAATGTGGCAGATTTAGACCCTCAAGAAATTACGGAGCAAATTGCACGGATCGAGCGGCTCCAGGATGCCTCCACCCTCAATGTCAACCCCGACCAGTTTGAAGTCCGTCTCAACGCAGACTTTCAGTGGGTGGACACCGGCACCGTCCGCTTCTTTTACTGGCAGAACCAGCAGTCCTACAGCGCACAGCTACAGCTGAATCTAGAGGATAACACGTATACGGTCACTCAGCCCACCACCTGCCCAGAGCAGACTACCATATACAAACTGCGGGACTATTTGGAGGCCTTGAAGTATCTGCCCCAGGAGGAAATTCGCCGTCTGGCCCCAGATGCTGACCAATTTTCCATCACCCATGTGGCCGAGGGTATTCCAGGTGGTGAGTGCACCATCACCTACACCGACGACGGGGTGAGTGACCTGGGTGGATGGCTCATCCACCTGGTGGTTCAGCCCCTGTACCAAAAAGCCAATGGAGGGTACCACGGCACCGGAGACGAGGCCATCCACCTGTTCTACGGCACGCCCCCCACCCAACTTCTAGCCACCTATTGGGGCCCAAGCCGCCCCGGTACCCTTCACCTGAAAACTCCAGACACCTCCCTGGATTTTGACACATCGTATCTGGAGCTGTTCAGCGACGGCACCTTCCTTTGGTCCCCTTCCGTCCTCATGAGTTTTGTCGCCCGGGGGTACTTTGAGCAGACGGAGGACACTCTGACCCTATACCCCAAAGGCGGAGCATCGGTCTATGTATTCCACAAAGAGGGAGATACCCTGACCTACGATGCAGACGCCTCCACCCAGCCTTTGCCCATGGAGAAGTGGGCGTATCTGCCCGGCGTATAACAACATCCCACGGAGCCCCTGAAGGGGGTTCCGTGGGATGTTTTCGTACCATTGAAATTAGAAGAACACCTGCTTGTCCACAGGGGCGGTGCTGGCAATCAGCTTGCCTTTGCGGTAATTGCGCAGGACATTGGCGTCATAGTTCAATGCGTCGTACCAGTCCTTGGCGTCCAGGATGATGAAGTTGGCATCGTTGCCTTCCTTGATGCCGTAGGCATCCCCCAGGTGGAGGGTACGGGCGGCGTTGGTGGTGACGAAGCGGTAGGAGTTGACGATCTCCTCATAGCCCAGCATGTGGCCCGCGTACAGGCCCATGAACACCTGGTCCCGCATTTTGGAATTGCCCAGAGGATTCCAGGGGTCGAAGATATCGTCGGAGCCGAAGGAGACGTTGATGCCCTCGTCGGTGAGCTCCTTCACCCGGGTCATGCTTCGGCGCTTGGGGTAGGTGTCGGTGCGGCCACCCAGGTGGACATTGACGCAGGGATTGGCCACAAAGTTGATGCCGGACAGCTTGAGAAGCCGCATCAGGCGGATGACATAGGCGTTGTTGTAGCTGTGCATGGCGGTGGTGTGGGAGGCGGTGACCTTCTCCCCCATGCCCATCTCATAGGCCCGGGTGGCCAGGGTCTCCAGGCCACGGGAGGCCTCATCGTCGATCTCATCACAGTGGACATCCACCAGCTTGTTGTACTTGGCGGCCAGGTCCATGCAGATGTTCAGAGACTCCACGGAGTACTCCCGGGTGAACTCGAAGTGGGGGATGGCTCCGGCGGCGTCCGCCCCCATCTCCAGGGCCTGCTCCAGCAGCTTGGCCCCGTTGGGGTAGCTGAGGATGCCGTACTGGGGGAAGGCCACGATCTGGATGTCCATGTAGTCACGGACCTCTTCCCGAATCTCCAGCATGGCCTCCAGGGCGGTGAGCTTGGGGTCGTTGATGTCCACATGGGTGCGGACGTACTGGATGCCGTTGGCCGCCTGCATACGGATGGCCTGGTTGACCCGGGCCTTCACATCCTCATGGGTCAGGGAGGGCTTGTACTCCTCCCAGCACTGGATGCCCTCAAAGAGGGTACCGCTGAGGTTCCAGCGGGGACGGCCAGCGGTGAGGCAGGTGTCCAGGTGCACGTGGGATTCCACAAAGGGCGGCAGAGCCATCTTTCCGGCGCAGTCGGCCACTACTTCCTCACCCCGCAAGGGCTCCAGGTGGGGAGCGATGGAGGCAAACTTGCCGTCGGTGACTCGAATGTCCACCGTGTCCTGGGCATTGCCCAGGTGAAGCTTTTGAAAGAGCATGGTAAAATCCTCCCTGTTTGTTTAGTTGTGTTTTTTACCCAGCAGCTCCCCCAGGAAGAAGCACACCGCCGCCACGATCATGGCGTTGATGGCGGCAATGCCCCAGGGAAGGACGTTGGCTGCCACAGCGCCCACCACGATGCCGGCAATGTTGAACCAGTTGACGGTCACACGCCGATCGGCGTCCCGGAACTTGCTGCGGTTTTTGAAGAAGTCCAGAATGACAATGGCACCGATGGGGGGCAGCGCGCAGTTCAAGATGTTCAGCCAGCCAGTGAAGTTCCAGTACAGCCAGATGGCCAGGGCGGTACCCACGATACCGGCAATCCAGGTGGTGAACTTCATGCGCACCCCGGAGACGTTGGAGATGGCCAGACCGCCGGTGTACAGAGCGTTGTTGTTGGTGGTCCAGATATTGGCGCCCAGCACGATGAGGGCGGGGATAGCCAGACCCTGGGCGATCATCACATAGAAGATATCATCCTTCCCGGTGAAGGCGCCGCCCACAGCGCCGAAGCAGAACATCAGAGTATTTCCCAGGAAAAAGGCGATGACGGTGGTCCACACCGCGATCTTGCTGTTTTTTGCAAAACGGATGAAGTTGGGGGTGGCGGTGCCGCCGGAGATAAAGGAGCCGATGACGTAGCCAATGCCAGTGACCAAGCTGATGTCGCCGGCAGACTGGGCGAAGATGGCAGTGAGTCCGCCGCCCTCTCCGGTGGCGGTGATCATGGAGTACATACCCAGCACCACAATGAGGGGCACGGAGATATAGCTGACGATCTCCAGGGCCTTCATTCCGGTGGCCGCGGTGGCGGTCATCAGCAGGCCAGCCACGATGGTCAGCGCCCACGCATTGACCCCCAAGAGCTCGGCAGCAGGGATGGAGAACATGGCCACACCCACGCCGAACCAGCCGATCTGGGTAAAGCCCAGAATGGCGGAGGACAGGTAGGAGCCCTTCTCACCGAAGGTCTTGCGGCACAGCAGGTCCATGTTCAGCCCGGTGCTGGAGCCAATGTAGGCCAGGATGCCGCAGTAGGCGGAGAGAATCAGGCCGCCGATGAGACAGGCCCAGGCAAAGCCGGACAGGTCCAGACCGTTACCCAGCTTGGCGCCCACGCTCATGCTGGCGGAAAAGAAGGTAAAGCCCAGCATGACAAAGAACATGTTCCAAAAGCCTTTCCGGGCCGAGGTGGGAACCGCCTCCAGGGAATAGTCGGCGTCTACCTGGTGTTGTTTTTCTCGTTCGTGTTTACTCATACGCAATGAATCTCCCTCTCAGTTTCTTTTTTCATGGAGTCTACACTCAGTTGAATAATATACCATGATTTTGACAGAAATGTCCACCTACCCTTTCCCTAAAAAATGTCGAAAATCCACCCACCTCTCCCAGCAAAATTATCCTTTACCAGAAGAGGAATAAAATGCACCCATGTAGCCAGTTTGTCTCCACTTCTCCATATAATTCCTCACAATTTCCACTTACCATCTTCCATTTCGCATAGTTTCAATTCCATCTTACTTCGATTCTTTTGTTGACTTTTCACAGTCTCCGGTCTACAATAGGTAGGTAAAGGCCTGGGATGGGTATCGTTTCCCCCGTCCCCTTTTCCAGCGCATAATCCTCACAAATTGTCAACCCCGTACCGAACTGCAAGGCACAGTTGGAGGCTTCTCCCCAAGGTGTTGGAGTGTCGTTTTCCCTTTCCTGCGTTTTGGTGGGGTTTTCCTTTGTATGATAGACCAGAGATGGCAACAGGGCGGCCTCAGGCCCCCCTTTACCATAATTGAACAGTGGGAGGCGAAAACAGCAAGCACACGGAAGAAAGAAAAGGAGCATTTTTGACAAAGGAGGAATAATCTTGAACAAACTCGTGAAGTGCATCACAGGCGCGATCCTGGCGGTATGCATGGTCACCACCGGTATGCCGGGCCTGGGACTGCTCTCCCAGACCGCTCAGGCTGCCGCCGACACCAACCTGGCCCTGAACAAGACCGCCACGGCCAACGATGTGGAGTCCGGTACCAGCTTCACCGCAGACAAGGCTGTGGATGGCAACTCCAGCACCCGCTGGGCCACCAATGCCGACAACGCAGGCACCGCCCCCAAGTGGCTGCAAGTTGATTTTGGCACCACCACCACCTTTGATACGGTGGATATCTCCTGGGAGCAGCAGAACATCGTGGAGTACAAGCTGGAGGTGTCTGACAACGCCGACAGCTGGACCACCGTGTTTGAGCGCAACTCCAACCCCACCACCAAGGACGAGAGCATCTCCCTGGAGACTCCCGCCGTGGGCCGCTATCTCCGGGTGTACGTCAGCCGCTACGACCAGGCCGACTGGAAGTCTGTGTCCATCTTTGAGCTGGCTGTGTACAACTCCAAGGATGACACCCCCGATGTGTCCGGCGGCAACTACACCATCTACCCCACCCCCCAGAAGGTGACCGATGAAGAGGGCACCATCACCCTCACCGACACCATCAACGTCATCCAGGGTGAGGGCATCGACACCGTCACCGCCAACCGCATCCAGGAGGTTCTCACCGACAACGGGTACACCACCCAGGTTGCCGATCAGGCCTCTGAGACCAACACCAACCTGTATGTGGGCATCAACGGCTCCGGCGACGCCGCCGACACCTATGAGGGTGTGCCCAAGGACGTGTTCACCGAGGGCGAGAACAAGTACGACATGCATGTGGTGAAGGTGTTTGAAAACGGCGACATCGTCATTCTGGGCAAGGACAGCGACGCTGCCTACTACGGTCTGGCCACTCTGAACCTGATGCTGGAGCAGACCCCCGACCACCAGATGAAGATCTCCACCTTTGAGGACTACTCCTTCCAGAAGTACCGTGGCTGCGTGGAAGGCTACTACGGCTACCCCTGGAGCGTGGAGGGCACTCTGAGCTGGTTCGACTTTGCAAAGCGCTACAAGATGAACATCTTCCTCTACGGCCCCAAGACCGACCCCTATCACCTGGGACAGTGGGACGAGCCCTATCCTGAGACCGTCACCGAGGAGGAGTCCGCCATCGGCATCCGCACCCGCAGCGAGATGCAGCAGTTTGCCGAGAAGGCCACCGAGTGCAACGTGGACTTCGTCTGGGTGGCTCATCCCGCCATGAAGAAGCCTATTGACTTCACCAATGAGGAGACCGTCAATGAGGGCGTGGACCGCCTGATGGCCAAGTTTGCGGATATGTACGACCTGGGCGTGCGTCAGTTCGGCATCTTCGTGGACGACATCTCCAACTCTGAGGCCGCCCGCACCTGCGACATGCAGATCTACATGCTCAACACCACCCAGGAGCGTCTGTATGAGACCTACAACGGCGAGGGCACTGCAGCGGAAGACCATGTAAAGGGCCTGTTCTTTACTCCCGCCTGGTACACAACCCGCTCCAGCGGCGCTTCCACCTATATGCCCAAGTTCCGCAATGTGCACGAGGACATCGAGATCTGCTTCACCGGCAGCGACGTGTTCTCCAGCATCAGCAACACCTCTGCCACCACCTTTAAGAATTGGATTGGCCGGGACCCCGTGCTGTGGTGGAACTACCCCGTCAACGACAATGTGGACAACGTCTACTACACCAACCCCATCAACCACTACTACTCCCTGGACTCCAACCCCACCAGCCTCAAGGGTGTGCTGTCCAACCCCATGAACTACTCCGAGTCCTCCAAGGTGGCGTTCTTCGGCATTGCTGACTACACCTGGAACCCCAACGCCTTTGACGCCATGGAGAACTGGGAGAACTGCTTCGACGGCATCTTCCCCGACGACCCCGACATGGCCCAGGCCCTGAAGGTGGTCTACGGCAGCCTGAACACCAGCTATGAGCCCGCCGAGCTGACCCGTCTGTACGCTCAGTACGGCAGTGGCAGCGCCACCGCCGCCGCCAGCCTCATGGAGAAGATGTATGAGATCGTGGACTCCATCGAGAAGCTGGAGACTCTGAAAAACAGCGACGATCCCGTGGAGCGCCTGCTGGTGGAGGAGGCTCAGCCCGCCTTCAACAAGCTCTATGACATGGCCGCTGCCATCGGCGGCGCTATGGCGGTGGAGTCCTCCGACGATCCTCTGGTGCAGACCCACGGCTACTACCTGGCCAAGGCCGCCTATGAGCGTCTGAGCATCTACCGCAACCCCCGCTATCAGATCATCGCTCTGGAAGGCTCCGGCGCTGACATCTACTACAGCACTTGGGAAGCTGAGCCCTCCAACGGCAAGATGAAGGCCTTCGTGGAGACCGCCATGAATGCCATTGCCGATTTCGACGTCACCTCTCTGGACACCAGCGCCGCGGACATCCAGTCCGTGCAGATTCTGCCCAATGAGAACGTGGAGGTCCGTCAGGGCACCACCTGCCAGTTCACCGCTCAGGTCACCGCCAACGGCGAGAACCTCAGCGACGTGATCTGGACCGTGGAGGGCAACACTGGCGAGAACACCACTATGAACTTCAACGGCATCCTCACCATGGATACCAACGAGCTCTCCCCCACCGTCACCGTCAAGGCTGTCTCCGCCTATGACGACACCGTGTTCGCCACTGTGGAAGTGAAGGTCACCGACCGCATCTATGTGGATCCCACCATCCCCACCAACCAGGCCTACGGCGCCGCCATTCTGGGTGGTTCCGGCAATCCCGGCGTGGGCGGCGGCCCGGAGAACCTCTTCGACGAGAGCGAGGACGGCTCCAAGTGGTGCCCCGGCGACAACACCCGCTACAACCAGTGGGCCGCCTTCGACCTGGGCGCTGACAAGACCATCTCCTCCTGGCAGACCGTCCACGCAGGTGTGGAGCACGAGCTGGACATCTCCTCCAACTTCTCCCTGCAGGTCCTCAAGGACCCCAATGCCACTGAGGAGCAGCTCCACGACAAGTCCTACCTGGGCAACAGCGCCAACTGGGTCACCGTGGCCGAGTACGTGGGCAACACCGAGAACATCACCACCTATGAGTTCGAGGAGCCCGTGACCGCCCGCTACTTCCGTCTGTACATCGCCGACGGCTGCCAGCCCGGCGTGCCCTATGCCGCCACTCGTATCTATGAGTGCCGCCTGTTCGGTGTGGACACCGCCACCGTGGAGCGCACCCACAGCCTGACCATCGCCGACGGCATTGCCAACGGCACCATCACCACCGACGCCGCCAACTACGAAGAGGGCGCCAAGGTCAACGTGTACGTCACCCCCGACGAGGGCTACCGCCTGAAGGAGGGCACCCTGAAGTACAACGACACCGTGATGGAGGGCACCAGCTTCCTGATGCCCGCGGAAGACGTGGTCATCACCGCCCAGTTCGAGGTGGATTCCGGCACCGAGCCCACCGTGGACAAGACGAAGCTCCAGGCCGCCGTGGACGAGGCCTCCGCTCTGAAGGAAGCCGACTACACCGCCGAGACCTGGACCGTATTTGCCGCCGCTCTGGCCGACGCCCAGGCCGTCCTGGCCAATGACCAGGCCACTCAGGCCCAGGTGGACAACGCTCTGACCGCCCTCAACGCCGCTGTGGAGCAGCTGGAGAAGGTTCAGGAGCCCGGCCAGGAGGCCAACAAGCTTCTGCTGCAAAAGACCTATGACTACGCTCTGACCCTGGACACCACCGGCGTGGTGGACTCCGCCGTGAAAATCTTCCAGAAGGCTATGGACGAGGCCAAGGCCGTGCTGGACGACCCCAACGCCACTCAGGACGAAGTGAACACCGCTTGGGACAACCTGCTCACTGGCATCTGGTCCCTGGGCCTGAAGCAGGGCGACAAGACCATGCTGGAGGTACTCATCGTCAAGGCTGAGTCCATGGTAGCCAACCAGAGCAAGTACATGCCCGACCACTGGCAGGAACTGCTGGACGCCCTGAATGCCGGCCAGAAGGTCATGGACGACGGCGATGCCCTCCAGGGCGACGTGGAGACCGCTGTGGAGGCTCTGATGAACGCCATCCTGGCCCAGCGCTACAAGGCCGACAAGTCCATCCTGGAAGACCTCATCGGCAAGGCTGAGAGCATCGACCTGACCGGCTACACCGCCGAGTCCGTGGCCATGTTCCGCTCCGCTCTGGCCTCTGCTCAGTCCGTGCTGGCTGACGAGACCCTCTCTGAGGACGATCAGGCCACCGTGGACAACGCCGTGGCCGCTCTGTCCGCTGCTATGGACGGCCTCACCGCCGGTGGCGCTCCCGAGACCACCGACAAGCCCGTGGCCTCTGAGAAGCCTGAGACCACCGACAAGCCCCAGGCCACTGAGAAGCCCGAGAACGTGCCTCAGACGGGCGACGAGGCCATAATTCAGATTTGGGTGGCTCTGGCTCTGGTCAGCACCGCCGCTCTGGCTCTGGCTGTGACCAAGAAGAAGCACAACGTGTAAGCCCTTCCCCTTCTGTACCGCTCCGCCCACCGGGGCGGGGCGGTGCAGGAACCTGACATCGGAAAGGATTTGAAACAATGAAAGCAAAGAACAAACGGGTGGCCGCCCTGGCACTGGCCACCGCCCTGACCTTCAGCCTGTCCGCCCCCTTCACCCTGCCTCAGGCTCGAGCCACGGGCAACACCTCTGTCTCCATGAACGTGCGCAGCAGTGAGGACCTGGCCACCCTGGTCAACCCCATTGTCCAGAAGTACACCGTGGACGATTCCCAGCAGACCTGGGTGATGTCTCCCTCCACCCGCCTGGCTGTGCTGGCCACCCAGGAGAACGTGGAGAACGAGCGCCTGGCCGAAGTGGTGAAGCTGGTCAACTCCGAGTTTGTGGAGAAGGAAGTGGTCTCCTCCACCCCCTTCACCATGGTGTACGCCAACGAGGAGGACGTGGCTTCCGCTGATGTGCTCATCAAGCTGGACACCGACAGCTCCCTGTATGACGGCTCCGAGAGCACCGAGGCCTACCGCATTGACATCGGCGCCGACGGCGTGGTCATCACCGCCGCCAGCGAGAACGCCGTCATGTACGCTCTGCGCACCATCCAGAACTACATGGTGGCCAACGACGGTCTGCCCTACGGCACCATCGTGGACTATCCCGACGTGGCCGAGCGCCGTCTCCATGTGGACTGTGCCCGTAAGTACATCAGCAAGGACTGGTTCATCCGCCAAATCCGTGAGATGTCCTTCCTGAAGATGAACGCCATCCAGATCCACTTCTCTGAGAACCTGGGCTTCCGCATTGAGTGTGAGACCGACCCCTCCATCGTCTCTGACGAGTACCTGACCAAGGACGAGGTGCGGGAGATTCTGGCTGAGGCTGAGAAGTACGGCGTGAAGGTCATCCCCTCCTTTGACAGCCCCGGCCATGTGGACCAGATTCTCCGTGCCCACCCCGAGTATGGCCAGATCAGCAACAAGGGCTCTCACTACAAGTCCGGTCTGGACGTGACCAACCCTGAGGCTGTGGAGTACATCTATTCTCTGTACGATGAGTACATGGAGCTGTTTGAGGGCTGCACCGACTTCCACATCGGCGGCGACGAGTACATGGAGTTTGACCGCGCCCCCTTCACCACCGAGTACAAGAGCGTGCTCAATGACTACGCCAAGAAGACCCTGGGCTCTGAGTACCAGTGGAAGGACGTGCTGGCCAACTACATCAACGAGCTGGCCGAGTATGTCCACTCCAAGGGCTTCACTCCCCGTGTGTGGAACGACGGCCTGTACTACGGTGAGAACTCCTGGGAAGGAGCTCAGCGCATTGTCATGCACGACTACATCGGTGTAGACTTCTGGTCCCAGATGGGTTGGAACCGGGACATCGCCAAGCTCCAGACCTTCATCAACAAGGGCCACGACACCATCTACAACGTCAACGCCAGCTTCTTCTACTATGTGCTGCGCAACGATAAGCCCACCGACGGCCGGGAGCAGCACTCCTTCGACGTCCTGAACCAGGACAAGAACATCTTCGAGAACTGGACCCCCGGCAAGTTCCAGTCCAACACCATTGCCGACGACCACCCCTCCATCAAGGGTACTTCCATGGCCATCTGGTGCGATAACCCCACCCTGGTGGATGAGGACGTGATCACCGAGGACATCGCCGACGAGCTGCGTGCCCTGGCCTCCAAGGCCTGGAACGTGGAGAGCAACGCCACCATCAACTTCGAGCAGTTCAAGGAGAACTATCAGGTGCTGGGCAACGTGGCTGGCTTTGAGAAGGGCTCCACCCTCCCCGACGCCGGTGAGTTCCAGAGCGCTGAGAGCCTGGGCACCGTCACCCTGCGCTACGTCAGCGACACCGGCAAGGTGCTCAAGGAGGACGTGGTGAAGTACGGCACCATCGGCAACGAGTACTCCTTCACCGCTGACGAGATCTACGGCTACAAGCTGGTGAGCGAAGGCAATGTCTCCGGTACCTACTCTAAGGAAGGCGACGTGTACACCTTCACCTACACCCTGTTCACCGACAAGACCGATCTGGGCGCCGAGCTGGAGGCAAAGCTCAACGCCGCCGACTACATCCCCGCCACTTTCGCCGAGTACCAGACCGCTCTGGATGCTGCCCAGGCCGTGTATGACCAGGAGGACAGCGAGCAGCTGGCGGTGGACGAGGCTCTGGCCGCCCTCACCGAGGCCAAGGCCAAGGCCGTTCTGCTCAAGAACTTCGCTCTGTATGTGGAGACCCAGTTCCCCCTCACCGACATCGGCTATCAGTCCGGCTACACCGAGTACAAGGCCGCTGTGAACGCTGCGGAAGAGGTTCTGTACTCCCAGGGCAATGACGCCCAGGCTGTGGCCGCCGCCCTGGAGTCTGTGAACACCGCCAAGGCCGCTCTCATGCTGCCCGACGGCAACACTCCCACCGTCTCCGCCACCGACAGCTACTATCAGAGCTACAGCTATGACAAGATGCTGGACGGCAACCTGAACACCAAGTGCTGGTTCGAGAAGGACCAGGAGGCTGGCAAGGAGTTCGTGTTCACCTTCCCCCAGGCTGTGAACATGTCTCAGATTCGTGTGGTGCAGCCCAGCAACGTGGGCGCTGACATTCTGGAGGGCGCCGACGTTCAGGTGTCCACCAACAAGGAGACCTGGACCACCGTGGGCCACCTGGACAGCTCTTCTTCTGACACCACCATCGAGTTTGACTCCACCGTGGTCAAGTACGTCCGCGTCCTGCTCACTGCCACCAAGAAGAACTGGTATCAGATCTCCGAGGTTCAGTTCACCTACGAGCAGATTCCCGAGGACACCACCGTCCGGGACATCATCGCCGAGGCTGAGGCCATCGACATCACCGGCAAGGATGTGGCCGCCGTCAACACCATGATCGACGCCCTCATCGAGGTGCAGAAGCTGTACGCCGAGGACAGCAAGGACACTGCTGAGGCCGTGGCCGCTCTGCGTACCGCCATCGACCAGCTGACCGACACCGACGAGCCCGCCACCGAGGCCAGCAAGGCTCTGCTGCAGAAGGTGTATGACTACGCCGCTGCCCAGGATACCAGCAAGCTCATTCCCACCGTGGCCGCCAAGTACCAGGCTGCTCTGGACCAGGCCCAGGCCGTTCTGGCTGACCCCAACGCCACCCAGCCCGAGGTGGACAAGGCCACCGAGGACCTGTTCGAAGCGGTGCACCTGCTGGACTTCACCCAGGGTGACAAGGAAGCTCTGAACCTGCTCATTGAGCGCGCCAAGGAAATGGTGGCCAACGAGGACCAGTACATGGACACCAACTGGCAGATGCTGCTGGACGCCCTGGACAAGGCCGAGGCCGTGTCCGCTGACCCCGACGCTCTGCAGTATGAGGTGGACGCCGCCTATGCCGCTCTGCTGGAGGCCATTGAGGCTCAGCAGCTGCGCTGCGACAAGTCCATGCTGGAGTTGCTCATCGACCGTGCCAACGGCATGGTGGAGAATGCCGACAAGTATGTGGAGACCAACTGGCAGATGCTGCTGGATGCTCTGGAGAAGGCCCAGACCGTCTATGACGATCCCAACGCCACCCAGGCTGAGGTAGAGACCGCCTGTGATGAGCTGCTGGAGGCCATCATGGCCCAGCGCTTCAAGGCCGACAAGTCCATCCTGGATGACCTCATCAACCAGGCCGAGAACATGAACCTGGACGGCTATCCCGCTGAGGCTGTGGCCACCTTCCGCACCGCTCTGGCCAATGCCCAGGCTGTGATGGCGGACAACAGCCTGTCTGTGGACGATCAGAAGACTGTGAACGATGCCGTGGCTGCCCTCACCGCCGCCATGGACGGCCTCACCGCCGACGGTACTCCCGAGACCACCGACAAGCCCGAGGCCTCTGCCAAGCCCGAAGCTTCCAGCAAGCCTGAGGCCACCACCAAGCCCGAGAAGGTGCCTCAGACTAGCGATAACAGCCATCTGGCCGCTTGGGCCACGGCTGGCGTGATCTCCCTGGCTGGCGCCGCCTACGTGGTAACCCGCCGCAAGGACGAGGCCGACCAGTAATCCCCTTGCAACGATCTCAAGCCCCCCTTGAGTCGTCAAAAGCCCCCGCCCTCCGGCGCAAACCGAAGGGCGGGGGCTTTTCATCTCTCTACAATTGGTATTACCATACTTGGCGGCGCACCTGGAGGCTCTCCAACTGGTGGACCGCCTGGGTGCACCGGGCCATGTGGTAGCGGAGATAGGCCTTTTTGGCCTCCCGCTGCTCCTTCTGCCTGCGCTGGAACAACAGCCAGTTGGCACAGGTCTTGTGGCACCCCTCTCGGTAGCTGGGACAGGTCTTCTGACAAGGCAGCATAACAATCACCACTCCTAGAGATTCTTCCTAGTCTATGGTCTCCAGTATAGTCTCCCGTCCTGCCACTCGCCATCCAACTTGTGTAAAGTTCCTGTGAAGGTTGTGTGCACCGAACAGCCGGGGCAACAGAGCGGTCCTCTGTACCCCGGCGTTTGTCTTTCTCATGATTGATCAAGATTCGTGTTTTCCACCCTTGCGTCGGTTCTGTAAAATGGTGACCACCACCAGACAGGCTCCCGTGACGCACACCAGAATCATCCAGATCACCAGATCGCTGGTGTCTCCGGTTGCCGGCGGCTGCTGCACCTGGAACACGTCCTGTGTTTGGACTGGGGGTGTGGGTGTCTGGGTTGCGGCAGGATTGCTCACATCTCCCTGGGGCTGATCTTCCACCACCACATCCTCTGGGGGCACGATGACCTGCTGGGCCAGGAGGTCGGTGACCTGCTGGGCAATGAGACCATGTCCATATGCATTGGGGTGGAAATCCAGGTTCAGCTTTACAGGTAAGGACACAGAGGCGTTGCAGGGGTTTTCCTGGGCGGTTTCAAAGGCATCATATACTTTGGCCACCGAACACTCCTGCTGCTGCGCCACAGCATCGATCACGTCATTGATGTCTGCCACCCCCGCCCCAAAGGCCGCGCACAGGCTCTGGGCCGAGCTGGCGAAGATGGGATTCTTGGACAGCTCCTTGACCAAGTAGCTGTACGGGTTGTACTGCTCCACCACCACCAGCTGAACCTGGGGATTCTCCGCGCGGATATTCAAGACCATCTGGGTCAAGTGGGTATGAAAGTCGGCCAGCGCCTGGGTGGCCCGCTCCGAATTGGAAAACCCAGGTCCTACTTCCAGGGCAAAGGTGAGAACGCCCATATCTCCCCCCATGATGGCATTCTTCATGTCCTCCTGGGTGGTGGGATTCTCGGGGTTGCGCTGGTTATACGCATCGGTCAGATAGGCATACAGGGCGTTCATCAGATCATTGCCGCCCACCGTTATGGTGATGATATCCGCCTGGGCAACCGCTGTGGAAACCTGGTCTGTCTGTAGTTTGTCCAGCAGAGAGGTAGCCGTCTCTCCATCCTGGGCCAAATTGATCAGCTCCAGGCCATTGTCCTGGGCCACCCGCTGGGCAAAACTCAAGGTGCCCTCTTCCAGCCCGTACCCGGAGGAAATGCTGTCGCCCAGAGCCACATAGCTTGTCCCTTGCTCAGACTGCGCTCCGGCCATGGGCATCAGGCACAAAAACAGAGCCGCCGATACCGCCACCCCCAGCAGCTTTTTCACCAGACCACCTTTCCCATTGGTCGATTTCATCAAACAATTGCTCCTTTCTGTTCCAATGCGGGTATTTTAACACACGAAAAGGCGACTCGTAAATCGGCCGAAAGTATGATGCTCCCCTCTTTGTGCCACGGGCGCCCCTCCTTATCTTGCCCTTTTCCAGGGAAAGGCGTATAATAAAATAATACAAATTTTCAAAGGAGGGGAGTTTTACCCTTGAACCCCAACGACAAAACCCAGCTCTTTGAATCCACTCCCATTCCCAAGGCCATTGCCACCCTGGCCATCCCCACGGTAATGAGCTCCCTGGTGATGGTGCTGTACAACCTGGCAGATACCTTTTTTGTGGGTATGCTCAATGACCCTGTGGAAAATGCCGCCGTCACCCTGGCCGCTCCGGTCCTGTTGGCCTTCAACGCCGTCAATAACCTCTTCGGCGTGGGCAGCTCCAGCATGATGAGCCGCGCTCTGGGTCGAAAAGACTACGACACCGTGTATAAGAGCTCTGCCTTTGGCTTCTACTGCTCCATTCTCTGCGGCATGCTCTTCTCGGTGTTCTATTTTCTCCTGCGTGTGCCCCTGTTGACGGTGCTGGGTGCTGATGCCCAGACCGCCGCCAGCACCACCGGGTACCTGACCTGGACCACCGGACTGGGGGCCGTTCCCGCCATTTTGAACGTAGTCATGGCCTACTTGGTGCGCTCAGAAGGCGCCTCCCTCCACGCCAGCATCGGCACCATGAGCGGATGTCTGCTCAATATCATTCTGGACCCCATCTTCATCCTCCCCTGGGGCTTCCACATGGGGGCGGCCGGAGCCGGTCTGGCCACCTGCATCTCCAACTGTGTGGCCTGTCTGTACTTCTTTGTCCTGCTGTGGGTGCGCCGGGGCAACACCTTTGTGCGCATCCACCCCAAGCACTTCACCTTCCAAGGTGACATCGTCAAAGGGGTGTGCGGCGTGGGCATCCCCGCCTCCATCCAAAATCTGCTCAACGTCACGGGCATGACGGTGCTCAACAGCTTCACCGCCCCCTTTGGCGCCAACGCCGTGGCCGCCATGGGCATCTCCTACAAAATCTACATGGTGCCCATGTATGTGGCCATGGGCCTGTCGCAAGGCCTCATGCCCCTGGTCAGTTACAACTACGCCAGCCGAAACTACCGGCGCATGAAGCACGGCATCACCTTTACCGCCAAAATCTCCGTGTCCTTCCTGGTGGTGGTCACCGCCTGCTACTTCCTTTTCAGTCCCCAGCTCATCACTCTGTTTATGAGCAACCCGGAGGTGGTCTCCTACGGCAGTTCCTTCCTGCGGGCCATGTGCCTGGCCCTCCCCTTCTTTGCCACCGACTTCTTGGCGGTGGGTGTCTTCCAGGCCTGCGGCCTGGGACGGAACTCCCTGATCTTCGCCATTCTCCGTAAGGTAGTATTGGAAATTCCCGCCCTGTACATGCTCAATCGCCTCTTCCCCCTGTACGGCCTGGCCTGGGCCCAGTTCTGCGCCGAGGTCATCTTGGCCATTGCGGCCGTGGTCACTTTGAGCCGCCTGTTCCGGCGCTTGGAAGACGGGCTGCACCACACTGCCTGAGCCGCCCTCTCTTGACGGCAGATTTTATCTGTGCTACACTATTTTTAATCTCATACGCAAAGGGTGAAAGTATGAACAAGTAAACTGTTTCCTGTCATGATTGTATACCAGTGTTTGGTCCATGAAGCCATGGGCCTTGGTTTTCGTGACGCGAGGAACAGTTTACTGACCACTCTGTCTGGGGAGATGTTCTCCCTTTGTACAGGGTTTGCCTTTCGTTGCGTCAGTCTGTCCTCGTGTCATGCGAGGACAGACTTTTTTCTTTGCTGCGAAAGGAGCGATTGACCATGATGCAAGTAAAACACCTCACTATCACCCACAAAAAAGACCTCACCGTACTGGTGGACGACCTGAGCTTCGTGCTGGGTTCGGGAGATCGGGCCGCCATCATCGGCGAGGAGGGAAACGGAAAATCCACGGTGCTCAAGCTCCTGTATGATCCCGCCCTGGTAGAGGCTTATGCCGACTGGACGGGAGAGGTCATCGACCACGGATGCCGCAAGGGGTATCTGGCCCAGGAGCTCCCCCCGGAAGCACTGGAGCTATCGGTACTGGACTACTGCCGCTCCACTCCCGCCTTTGAGGATGCCGACCCCCGAGAGATTTCCCGCACCGCCCGACAGCTGGGGCTGGACGAGGGGCTGTTCTACGATTGGCGGCCCATGTCCACCCTGTCCGGGGGTGAACGGGTGAAGCTGCGCCTGGCTCTGCTGTTGCTGGCCCAGCCCGACCTGCTCCTGCTGGACGAGCCATCCAACGATCTGGACGTGGAGACCGTGGAGTGGCTGGAGGAATTTCTCCTCTCCTGCCCCGTCCCCGTCCTCTACGTCTCCCACGACCAGCTGCTGCTCACCCGCACCGCCAACGTGGTCATCCATCTGGAGCGGCTGCGCCGCCGTACCACCGCCCGGTGCACGGTATCCAACCTGGACTATGCCTCCTATACCACCCAGCGCCAGGCGGCCTTTGCCCAACAGGAGCAGATTTCCCGCAAGGAACACGCCCAATACCAGGCCAAGCTGGAGACCTACCGGAAGATTCGGGACAAGGTGGACCACCAACAGGCCACCATCTCCCGGCAGGACCCCCACGGCGGCCGTCTGCTGAAAAAGAAGATGCACACGGTGCAGGCCATCGGCCGCCGCTTCCAGCGAGAGGCGGAACAGATGACCCCCATGCCTGAGTGGGAGGAGGCCATCCTGGCCGCCTTTGACCCGGTCAAGGCTGCACTGCCCGCCGGGAAAACGGTGCTGCGCCTGGACCTGCCCCAGCTCACCGCTGGAGATCGGGTATTGGCCCAAAATATTCATCTTTGGGTGACTGGCCCTGAGAAGATTGGCATTATAGGCCCCAACGGAGTGGGCAAGTCCACCCTGCTCAAGTTGTTGGCGGACCAGCTTTTGCCCCGGGCCGACATTCGGGCCGCCTATATGGCCCAGAACTACTTCGACCAGCTGCCCCGGGGCCTGACTCCCGTGGAGATTCTGGCCCCCTCCGGGCGTAAAGAGGACATCACCCGGGCCCGTACCCTGCTGGGATCCATGAAGTACCAGGCGGAGGAGATGGACCATCCCGCCGCCTCCCTCAGCGGCGGCCAGTGCGCCAAGCTGCTGTTTCTGGCTATGGTACTCCGTGGCAGCAATGTCCTCTTGCTGGACGAGCCCACCCGCAACTTCTCCCCCCTCTCCGCCCCGGTGATTCGCCAGGTTCTGGCGGAGTTCCCGGGAGCCATCCTCAGCGTGTCCCACGATCGGCAATACCTCTCCCAGGTGTGCCAGCGGGTGCTGAAACTGACCCCCAACGGGCTGGAAGAAGTAAATCACTAGACGAAATACCCCCGGCTGTCGATACATACAGCCGGGGGTATCTTGTCGCTATTTTTTGAACAGCACAAATTTCAGGTTGCGGTCACACACCGCCAAAAACACCTCTTTGGCCGAGGAAATGTGGCGCTGCTTGAGCTGCTTGTCCAGCCAGGTCCGGTCCAGCCCCATGCGGTGAATGAGGCTCAAAGCCAGGGTGATGCCGCCGTAGATCACCATGGCAATCATGGGTTTCCAGGGCTCCTCCAGCTCGGTGGCCATCTCGGCGGCGATGGAGCCGATGGTGATTCCGGTGATATAGTCGAAAAAGTCCAACTGGGCAATCTGCTTGTGTCCGATGAGCTTCGCCGACAGAAACAAAACGGCAAAGGACCCCACCGTGGTGAGACAGAGCGTGAGAACAGCCATGGCGTGCGCCTCCTTTTCTGGTATTCTGTCTCAAAATCCCAGAAACATGCATTTCATTCTCCATCCCGCCCAGGCTGATAGACCTGCCGCACTTGTGTCCGGTTTTTCCAGATGGTGAGCCAGCACACCACTAGAGTAAAGGCAGCTCCCAGGGTGACACACACCCTTACATCCAGCACCTCCCCCAGTGCTCCCATCCCCAGGCTGCACAGGCTGGAAGCAGCCATAATGCACATGCTCTCAAAGGCGTTGATTCTGGCCCGGAGCCCCTCGGGAAGGTACCGCTGCACCGCCGCCTGGCGCATGGTGGCGCTGTTCACCCCCAGAAAACCTGCACTTGCCCGGTTGAGGAGCATCAGGGGATAGGGCAGCCACAGCAGGCATAGGTCCATGACCTCGTAGAACTGGTAGACGAAGAAGGCAAAGCCGTATTTCTTCTCATCGGGGATACGCACCCGGTACTGTACCACACCACCCAGGCTGCGCCCCACAAACTCCGCCACCGAGAATAGGCCGTACAGGAAAGCGCTCATCCCCGGCATGGTGCGGAAAAAGGCCACCAGCAGCGGGGCATAGCCGCTGGCCACTCCGTTGGTCACCGCCATGTAACTGTAGATGCTGCGCAGGCCCTTCTCCTGTTGGAGGTACCGGGCGGCCTCCCGGATGTCCCCCCACCACAGTGCCAAGGAGAACCGGGCTCCCCCCTTCTCCACCTGCTCCACCAGCTGAATGTGGCTCTCCACCCCCGCCGCCAGCAGGGACAGCCCGGCCTGGATGAGGAGAATCCACGCCACCCCCACCGTGTCCAGCAGCATCGCCGCCACCGGGGTCATGATGACCTTGAGCACCGGGTAGAGGGTGGCGGACACCGCATACCCCTTCTCCTCCAGGCCGCTGGGGATGAGTTTGGGATAGATGCAGTTGTAGGCCAGCTCGTCAAAGACACTCAGGGAGGCCAGCAACAGAGAAAAGCCCAGATACCCCAGGTAGTGAAAGTCCCAGAACATCAGGTAGAGGCCCGCCGCTCCGTAGAGTATGCCATTGAGCACGTCCCCGCCCACCAGAAAGGGCTTGCGGGGCATTCGGTCCATCCAGGGGGCGGCAAACAGAGGGATGACAAAATAGGGCACCAGCTGAATGGCCAGAATGAGGGCGGAGGCCAAGGTGCTCCCCGTCTCGTCAAAGACCAGAAAGGACAGGGCAAAGCTGCCTGCAATACCACCCACAGCCCCCAGGGTTGTGGCCAGGGTGACCAGGGTAAAGTTTTTCGTCCAAAGGGTCTGTCTCATGTCTTTCACCTCACATTCATGGTAGCACAGGGTATAAGGGCAGAAAAAGGCCCTTCCTTTGGGAAAATGTTCTCCCAAGGAAGGGCCTTACCGGGTTAAAAATCCACTCTGATGGGAAAATCCCGGAGCAGTTCGTAGGCATTGCGGTACTGCCGGTTTGCCGTGTACCACTCCAGCACCCAGGGCAGGTGGAACGCCGCAAAGCTGATGGGGAGCAGGGTCTGGCAGTCCTGGAACACCTGCAAGAGCTGCGCCCCGTATTCCGGGTGATGCAGATAGTCGGGATGCTCCAGGCGGTAGCGGATCAGATGGCACATCTGTCTGCCCAGCTCCATATTCCAGTTTATCCTGTCTGCCCGGTCCAGGGCCTCCAGGGCTTCACCGATCCGCCCCAGCTTCTCACAGCACAGGGCCAGCTTTTGTAGTTCCATCCCCGTGGGCTGATCCACGGTGGAGAAATAGGCATAGGCATTCTGGTATTCCCCGCACTCCAGGTATCCCGAAGCCTGATTATAGGCGATGCTGCGCAGAATGCTCTCATCCCCCAGGGCCTGGGCCAGTCGCCGTGCCACCCGGTACTGCTCCTCCATCTGCTCCAAATGGAGCTGGTTGCAGTAGCAGTTGCCCATATACAGCTTGGCAAGCAGCATCAAACGCACATACCCCTGCTCACTGGCCCGCTGGTAGGCCTGGCTCAGGCACTCCACCGCGGCGGTGTAGCTGTTCCCCCGGACATAGCGGTCCATCCCTGCCCGCAGCCAGGTATAGGCGCAGGGGTTCAGGTCCAGCGCCTCCTGGTAGCGCTCCTGCTGCACCCGCCACAGGGACAGCTGGCGGCGGTCCAGATACTCCTCCAGTCCGGTGTCCCCCATGGGCTGTTCCGGGTGAACAAAGCCCCGCAGCACTGCCACGTCCAATCCATAGGGGCTGCTTGCCAGCCGGGGCCCCTGGGCATCAAACTCCGGGGCCAGATCACCAGGGTCCTCTGGGTCGCAGGACAGCACCGCCTCATAGCAGCGCTCCACCCACTTCTCCCCCACTTCCATGGTCTCCTGGTCCTCGTACCAGGGCACCTCCAGCCGCTCCAGCAGCAGGCGTATCACATCCGGGCTGCCCTCCGCCTTGCCCTGCTCGATTTTGGAGAGGTAGGACCCAGTGCAAATCCCACGGCACAGCCCCTCCTGGCTCCAATCCCGGCGCAGACGCTCTCTCCGGATGACTGCCCCCGCAAACAGGCGATTACCGGGGGTCTCCATCGTATACCGCCCGGCTGCCTCCGATGAACTTAGGCCGGGTGCGGGCGCACAGCAGCAGCCCCTCCCCGATATGGTCCAGGCTCAGGCGCACGGGCACCGCCACGTCCTTCAGGTGCATCCCGATGAGGGTTCCGCCAATATCCAGGCCGCCGTGGGCCCGGATGTGCTCCACCGCCACGGGGTGCTCAAAGTTCTGCCAGGCGGTGGTGGCAAAGGAGCCCCCCGCCTTGGGCTGGGGCACCACACACACCGGCTCATAACCATATTTTTCAGCACATTTCTCTTCCACAATCAGCGCCCGGTTCAGGTGCTCACAGCACTGGGCGGCCAGAAAGATGCCGTGTTCCTGCACCACAGGCCAAATTCCTCGGAAGATGGCCTGGGCAGTCTCCAGGCTGGAGGCCTTGCCGATGTGGCCCCCCACCACCTCAGAGGAGGAACAGCCCACCACCAGAATCTGGCCGGAGGTCATGCCGGACACCTCCAGCAGCTCAGACACCGCCTGTCGGCTCTGCTCTTCCATCTGTTCCAATGTCCACGCCATGTCTGTCACCTCACAAGTTGTAGAGTTTGGAGTATTTCTCCGTGAGATAGTCGGTGTACACCGTGGGGTCGAAGTCCCCGCAGGCCTGCTCCACCAGCTCCTTGGGGTCCAGCATACAGCCATAGCGGTGGATTTTATCCGTCAGCCAGTGGGTGACCGGCTCCAGGTCTCCCCGGGCCACGCTGCCCCACACGTCCACGTCCTTCTCCATGTTGCGCAGCATCTGGGCCCCGTAAGCGCTGCCCAGGGCATAGGAGGGGAAGTAGCCGATCATGCCGCCGGACCAGTGGGAATCCTGGAGACAGCCGTGGGTGTCGTCGGGCACGTCCACCCCCAGATACTCCTTATACAGTCGATTCCACTCAGCAGGCACGTCCTTCACCGCCAGAGTGCCGCCGATAAGCTGCTTTTCAATCTCATAGCGCACCATCACGTGGAGGCAGTAGGTAAGCTCATCGGCCTCGGTGCGAATGAGGGAGGGCTGGGCCATGTTCACCGCCCGGTACATCTGCTGGGCGGTCACGTCGGAGAGCTGCTGGGGGAAGAACTCCTGCATCTTGGGGAAGATGGCCTCAATAAAGGGCAGGGAGCGGCCGATGAGGTTCTCATAGAACCGGGACTGGCTCTCGTGGATGCCCATGGAGGCCCCGCCGGTGAGGCAGGTGTAGTCATAGTCCGGGTTCACGTCCAGCTCATACCGGGCATGTCCCCCCTCGTGGATGACGGAATACATGGAGCTGGCCACGTCATTCTCCAAGTAGTGAGTGGTGATGCGCAGATCCTGGGTATTAAAGCCCAGGGTGAAGGGGTGCTCGGTCTCCCCGATGGCGCAGTGGCCCCGGTCCAGACCCATGACTTCCATGAGGTAGTCGGAGAACTTCCGCTGGTCCGCCACGGGGTAGGTACGGTGGAGGAAGCTCACGTCCGGCTGTTCCTTCTCCCTAATGGCATGGATGATAGGCACCAGCCTGTCCCGCACGGTGGCGAAGAACTGGTCCAGCTGCTCCATGGTGATGCCACGCTCATACTCGTTGAGCAGGGCGTCATAGGGGGCCTTGTCAGGGTCGTAATACCCGGCAAACCGGCGATTGTATGCCACCAGCTTCTCCAGCACTGGGGCAAAGAGGGGGAAGTCGTTGGTCTCCTTGGCCCGGTGCCACACATCGCTGGCCTCGTTGACCAGCATGGCGTACTCCATATACTCCTGGGCAGGGATGCGGGTGAGCTGGCGGTACTCCCGGCTCAGCAGCTCCACCTGGCGGCGCTGCTCGGCGGTGAGCTGCTCCCCGGCCTGGGCCAGGGTCTCCAGCATCTCCCCCACCTTGGGGTCAGAGAAAATCTTGTGCTGCTCCCCGGCCAGAATGCCCAGGGCCACCCCACGGCCAGCGGCGGTATCCCGGGGGGCCACGGTGACCCCGTCTAAGTACAGAGAGGACTGGGCTACCGTGTAAGCGTACAGCTTTTTTTGCAGCTGCTCCAGCTCGTCCATGGCCTGTTGAATTTCCATAACCATCATTCCTTTCATATAAGCCCTCCAGAACAATTCTGGAGGGCTTAGACTGTAAAAACCTCATATCTATGCAAGAAAGTCAGAGCGTCTTGTGTTTGAAAAAAGCCCTCGGCAGAGTTTTCCCATCCGAAGATGGGAAAATAAATTAAAATCCGTTTTTTTCGGGGACATGCGCATCGAAAAAAACACTTCTCAGCCCGCCAGTGTGGCATCGGGTCGTCCTTTGACCCGATGATGCATGCAGCGGGCTGCATCCACTCGAAAAAATGCTTGCATTTTTGAGAATCTTAGATGTGTAGTTGTGCGTGGCAGTCCTCCACCAGCCGCCGGGCCACAGCCAGACCACGGGGCGACAGCCCTCCGTCCACGATGCGGATGTCGCCCTGCCACAGTCCAGTGCGGCGCAGCCAGTGCAGCGCCCGCACCCCCTGCTCCAGCCCCTCCCCGTCCCCGTGTCCGGTCAGGGAGACGGTGAGGTTCAGAGGGATCGGGAGCAACAGCCGCCCCAGAAGGAGCCAGCACAGGGCCAGCAGCCCAAAGGCCGCCAACAGTCCCAGCACCGTAAAGGCCAAATACATTCCCATGACCATCCACCACCTTTGTGGCATTCTATGCCCAAAGGTTGGAGGTGGTCACAGAAAGCGTTCCTTAAAAGAGGCTCTTCACGCCGTAGGAGAGAATGCTGATGATAAGGCCGGCGGACAGCACGCCCCCGGCGATGGAGGGCAGGGCCTTTTTCAGGCGCATGTCCAGGAAGGCGGCCACCAGGGCCCCGGTCCAGGCTCCGGTGCCTGGCAGGGGGATGGCCACGAAGATAGCCAGGCCCAGATACTGATACTTCAGCACCGAGGCGCTTTTCAGGTGGGCCTTCTGCTCCATCTTATCCACCACGCTGTTGAGTCGGGGCATATTCTGGCGCATGAACATAAAAATACGCTGGATATACACCACAATGAAGGGGACGGGGAGCAGGTTTCCGATCACCGCCGCCAGGTACGCCGCCCAAACCGGCAGTCCCGCCGCCACGCCGAAGGGAATTCCCCCTCGCAGCTCCACCACGGGAAGCATAGACACCAACAGCGTGAGGATGAACTCTCCGTTCAGATCGGTGGTGAGCCATTGCATCAAATCCATTCTCTTATTCTCCTTTGTTTTCTTCCAAAATCTTTTTCAGGTAGCGGCCCGTGTAGCTCTCCGGGCACTGGGCCACCTGTTCGGGGGTGCCACAGCACACCACCGTGCCGCCCCCGGCGCCCCCTTCGGGGCCCAGGTCGATGAGGTAGTCGGCGGTCTTGATGACATCCAGATTGTGCTCGATGACCACCACGGTGTTGCCCGCCTCCACCAGCCGCTGGAGCACCTCCACCAACTGGTGCACGTCGGCGGTGTGCAGGCCGGTGGTGGGCTCGTCCAGGATATAGATGGTAGACCCGGTGGACCGCTTGGCAAGCTCCGTGGCCAGCTTCACCCGCTGGGCCTCACCGCCGGACAGGGTGGTAGAGGGCTGACCCAGCTTGACATAACCCAGCCCCACGTCCATGAGGGTCTGGAGCTTGTTTTTCAGCCGGGGCAGGTTCTCAAAGAAGCCCAGGGCCTCCTCCACCGTCATCTCCAGCACCTCGTGGATGTTCTTGCCCTTGTAGCGCACCTCCAGGGTCTCCCGGTTGTACCGCTTGCCCTTACACACCTCACAGGGCACATAGATGTCGGGCAAAAAGTGCATTTCAATCTTCAACAAGCCATCGCCAGCACAGGCCTCGCATCGGCCGCCCCGGACGTTGAAGGAGAAGCGGCCGGGCCCATAGCCCCGGCTCTTGGCGTCGGGGGTGGAGGCGAACAGGTCCCGGATATCTCCAAACAATCCGGTATAGGTGGCGGGGTTGGAGCGAGGGGTGCGTCCAATGGGGGACTGGTCAATGTCAATGACCTTATCCAAAAACTCAATGCCCTCGATGCCGTCGTGCTTGCCCGGCCGGGCCTTGGTGCGGTTGAGCTCCGCTCCCAGCCGCTTGTACAAAATCTCGTTGACCAGAGAGGACTTGCCCGAGCCGGACACGCCGGTGACCGCAATGAAGGTGCCCAGGGGGAAGTCCACGTTGATGTGGCGCAGGTTGTGCTCGGCAGCGCCCAGCACCCGCAGCACCTTGCCGTTGCCCTCCCGGCGGTGTTCGGGAATGGGCACTTTCTTCCGGCCGGACAGATAGTCGCCCGTGATGGAGCCAGGGGTGTTCATCACCTCTTCGGCGGTGCCGCAAGCCACCACCTGGCCGCCGTGGACGCCCGCTCCGGGGCCAATGTCGATGATATAGTCGGCGGCTCGCATGGTGTCCTCGTCGTGCTCCACCACAATGAGGGTGTTGCCCAGGTCCCGCAGGTGCTTCAAAGTGCCCAGCAGCAGGTCGTTGTCCCGCTGATGCAGGCCGATGGAGGGCTCGTCCAGAATATACAGCACCCCCATGAGGGAGGAGCCGATCTGGGTGGCCAGACGGATGCGCTGGCTCTCACCGCCGGACAGGGTGCCCGCCTGACGGCTCAGGGTCAAATATTGCAGACCCACGCTCTTCAAAAAGCCCAGCCGCTCCCGAATCTCCCGCAAAATGCGGTCGGCAATCATCATCTGGGTCTCGGTGAGGGTGATGGTGTCCAGGAAGGCCAGGGCCTCGTCCACCGGCATCTCACAGAACTGGTGGATGGAGATGCCGCCCACTGTCACCGCCAGAGACTCGGGGCGCAGCCGCTTTCCGTGGCAGTCGGGACAGGGGGACTCGCTCATGCACTCCTCGATCTCCCGCTTCATGGCGTCCGACTGGGTCTCCTTATAGCGGCGTTCCAGGTTGTTGACAATTCCCTCAAAGGGCTGGTACAGAACTCCCTTGCCCCGGGGCTGGTCGTAGTGAATGGTGAGCTTTTCTCCCTTGGTGCCGTACAGAATGATGTCGAGCACCTCGGGGGTGAGCTTTTCAATGGGGTCGGTGAGGTTGAAGTGGTATTTGGCGGCCAGGGCCTCAAAGTACATCCGGGAAATGCCGTCCGACTTGATGTTGTTCCACCCGGAGGCGGAGATGGCCCCCTCCAGAATGGACAGACTGCGGTTGGGGATGATGAGGTCCGGGTCCACCTTCAGCTGAGCCCCCAGGCCGGTACAGGTGGGGCAGGCGCCGAAGGGATTGTTGAAGGAGAACATGCGGGGGGTGAGCTCTTCAATGGAGATGCCGCAGTCCTCACAGGCGTAGTTCTGGGAGAACACCAGGTCCTCGTCCTCCTGCACCAGGTTGATGAGCACCACGCCGCCGGACAGCCCCGCTGCCGTCTCCACCGAGTCAGTGAGGCGGCGGGTGATGTCCTCCCGGATGACCAGGCGGTCCACCACGATCTCAATGTTGTGCTTTTTGTTCTTCTCCAGCTTGATCTCTTCGGACAGGTCGTAGAGGGCACCATCAATGCGCACCCGGACGTAGCCGGAACGGCGGGCGTCCTCCAGCACCTTGGCGTGTTCGCCCTTCTTGCCCCGGATGACGGGGGCCAGCACCTGGAGCCGAGTGCCCATGGGCAGGGCCATCACCTGGTCGATGATCTGGTCAATGGTCTGCTGGTGAATCTCCTTGCCGCACTTGGGGCAGTGGGGGGTGCCCACCCGGGCCCACAGCAGACGCAGATAGTCATAAATCTCCGTCACCGTGCCCACGGTGGACCGGGGATTTTTGGAGGTGGTCTTCTGGTCGATGGAGATGGCGGGAGACAGGCCCTCGATGTAGTCCACATCCGGCTTCTCCATCTGGCCCAGGAACATGCGGGCGTAGGAGGACAGGGACTCCACATAGCGGCGCTGGCCCTCGGCGTACAGAGTCTCAAAGGCCAGGGAGGATTTACCCGACCCGGACAGGCCAGTGAGCACCACCAGCTTGTCCCGGGGAATCTCCACGTCAATGTTTTTCAGGTTGTTCTCTCGGGCGCCCTTAATGAGAATACGGTCGATCATATTGGATCTCCTTCAAGTGTTGGGCTGGGTTCAGCAGCCAAATTCCTTTGCCACGTCACGGAGCATTTCCCGGATGGGCAGCTCGTAGGGGCAACGGGTCTCGCAGGCTCCACACCCCACGCACTCCCCAGCGTGATGGTCCAGAACCATGTACCGCTCCACGGCCCAGTCCACCAGGCCGTAACGCCGGGCGTAGTTGGCCATGAGGAACTGAGAGGGAATGTTGATGCCCACCGTGCAGGGGGCGCAGTAGCCGCAGCGGCGGCAGAAGTGAGTGCCCAGCTCGGCCCGGATGCGCTGGCATTCCTCCAGCTCCTCCTGGGTCAAGGGGGCGGACAAATCCACCTGGGCGTTGCGCTGCACCTCCTCCACGCTGCCCATACCGGGGATGGACACGTCCATGACCCCAGAGACGGCGATGAAGCGCAGGGCCAGGTTCCAGTCGTCCAGGTTGCCCCCCGCCATGGGCTTCATGGCGATGGTGCCAATGCCCTTTTCCCGGGCCAGGGCCAGCACCTCGTGGCCCTGCATCTCCACGATGTTATAGGGGAACATCACCGTCTCAATCTGGTGGGCGTGCTCTTCCACCAGCAGGCGCAGGGCTTCCAGGGAGTGAGCGGTGGCTCCAATGTGGCGGATTTTCCCCTCTGCCTTGGCCTGGGCCAGGGCCTCATAGGCCCCGTCGGGGCCAAAGACCCGGTCAAAGTCCTTCAAGGGCAGGTTGTGAATCTGGTACAGGTCGATATAGTCGGTCTGAAGGTTGCCCAGGCTGATGCCAATGTCCTTCTCCATGGCCTCACGGCTGCGGGACATAGACTTGGTGGCCAGGATGAACTTGTCCCGGCGGCCCTTCAGGGCAGCACCCAGATATTCCTCAGATACCGTGTAGCCCCGGGCGGTGTCGATGAAATTGATGCCGAACTTCTCCAGCTCGTCCACCACCGCCATGGTGTTGGCGGCGTCGGAGCGCTGGATGGGGATGCCGCCAAAGGAGATGGCGGACACCTTCAGTCCGGTGTTACCTAAGGTTACCATGTTCATAGTTGTACTCCCCTATTCTTCCACAATCACGTCGGCCGTGGTGGCTCGCACCAGGTCCAAAATAGCCTGGGGTGCCACCTCCACCTGAAAGCCGATCTTCCCGGCGGACACGTAGATGGTGTCCTGGTCCAGGCAGCTTTGATGGAACACGGTGGGGAACTGCTTTTTCATCCCCACCGGAGAACAGCCGCCGTGGACATAGCCCGTGAGGGGCAGCAGTTCACGGCTGGGCAGCATGGCCACCGACTTCTCCCCCACCGCCTTGGCCGCCTTCTTCAAGTCCAACGTGGCGGCCACCGGGATGTCAAACACATAATATCCCCCGGAGGCCCCACGGGTCACCAGGGTTTTGAACACGCAGGCAGGGTCCTGGCCTAAACTCCGCGCCACACTCACCCCATCCGGGGCGGTCTCCCCGTCGTGGGGATAGGTGTGGCCCTGATAGGGCACCTTTTTCTGTTCCAGGACCCGCATGACGTTGGTTTTTTCCTCTTTTTTCTTTGCCATGGTATTGATTCAGTCCTTCTCTTTGAGACGAATAATCTGATCACGCAGCTGAGCCGCCAGCTCGAACTCCAACATGCGGGCCGCCTCTTTCATTTCCTTTTCCAGGCGGGCGATGGTGGCCTTGCGCTCGCTGTCGGTCAGCTTGCGGGAGCGCTTGGCGGTCTCCTCGCCCTCCTGGGCCACCGTCATCAGTTCCCGCACCGACTTGTGCACCGTCTTGGGCACAATGCCGTGCTCCTGATTGTAGGCGTCCTGGATGGAGCGGCGGCGCTCCGTCTCGGCGATGGCCCGAGCCATGGAGGGCGTCACCGTATCGGCGTACATGATCACCTGGCCCTGGGCATTTCGGGCAGCCCGGCCAATGGTCTGGATGAGGGCGGTCTCGGAGCGCAGGAAGCCCTCCTTGTCCGCATCCAAAATGGCTACCAGGGACACCTCGGGCAGGTCCAGGCCCTCTCGCAGCAGGTTGATGCCCACCAGCACGTCGAACTCGCCCAGGCGCAGGTCCCGGATGATCTCGGTGCGCTCCAGGGTGTCGATGTCGTGGTGCATATACCGCACCCGGATGCCCGCCCCTTTCAGGTAGTCGGTGAGGGTCTCCGCCATTTTCTTGGTCAGAGTGGTCACCAGCACCCGCTCGCTCTTCTGAGTGCGCTGGTTGATCTCCCCGATGAGGTCGTCCATCTGTCCCTCGATGGGCCGCACCTCCACCAGGGGGTCCAACAGCCCCGTGGGCCGGATAACCTGCTCCACCACCTGCCCGGACCGGGTGCGTTCGTACTCGCCGGGGGTGGCGGAAACGTACACCACCTGGTTGAGCCGTGTTTCAAACTCGTCAAACTTCAAAGGGCGGTTGTCGTAGGCGCAGGGCAGCCGGAAGCCGTAGTCCACCAGGGAGGTCTTCCGGGCCCGGTCGCCGTTGTACATGGCCCGCACCTGGGGCAGGGTCACGTGGCTCTCGTCAATGAAGAGCACAAAATCCTTGGGAAAATAGTCCAGCAGGGTGTGGGGCGGGGAGCCCACCGGGCGGCCCTCAATGACCCGGGAGTAGTTCTCAATGCCCGAGCAGTACCCAATCTCCTGCATCATCTCAATGTCGTACATAGTGCGCTGCTTGATGCGCTGGGCCTCGATGAGCTTGCCCTCCGCCTCAAACTGGGCCACCCGCTCCTCCAGTTCCTTATAGATCTCCTGGATGGCGGCGTCCATCTTCTCTTTGGGGGTGACGTAGTGGGTGGCGGGCCACACGGGGATATTGTTCAGCCGCCGAATCACCGATCCAGTGAGGGCGTTGACCTCACTGATGCGGTCGATCTCATCCCCGAAGAACTCCACCCGCAGAGCAGTGTCCTTCCAGTAGGCGGGCCAGATCTCCACCGTGTCCCCCCGGACCCGGAACATGTTTCGCTCGAAGGCGATGTCGTTGCGCTCGTATCGAATGGACACCAGCCGCTTCAACAGCTCCGGGATGGGAATCTCCATCCCCACCCGCAGGGAGACCATCATGCTGGCAAAGTCCTCCGGCTCGCCCAGGCCGTAGATGCAGGACACGGAGGACACCACGATGACGTCCCGCCGCTCCAACAGGGAAGCGGTGGCGGACAGGCGCAGGCGGTCAATTTCCTCGTTGATGGCCGAGTCCTTCTCAATGAAGGTATCGGTGTGGGGAATGTAGGCCTCCGGCTGGTAGTAGTCGTAGTAGGAGACAAAGTACTCCACGGCGTTGTTGGGGAAGAACTCCTTGAACTCGGCACACAGCTGGGCGGCCAGAATCTTATTGTGGGCCAGCACCAGGGTGGGTCGCTGCACCGCCTCGATGACCTTGGCCATGGTGAAGGTCTTGCCTGAACCGGTGACGCCCAACAGGGTCTGTTCGTCCAAGCCGTTTTCAATGCCCTGAGCCAGAGCCGCTATGGCCTGGGGCTGGTCCCCGCTGGGGGTGTATTCCGATACCACTTCAAACCGATTCATCCTTCCACCTCTTCCCTTTCACACTCAAACGGTCAAATAGCCAGATTCCCGCATGGACACCATCTCGTCCTCAGCGATGACAAAATGGTCCACCAGGCATACGCCCACCTGCCGCAGCAGCTGGGCCAGGTACTTGGTGGTGTGCACGTCCTGGGCCGAGCACATGGCAATGCCCGAGACGTGGTTGTGGGCCAGGGCCACCCGGGTGGCTCCGCAGGCCAGCGCCGCCTCCACCACCTGTCGCCCGGTGACCTCCACCTGGTCGGGCACGCCCTCCCCCAGCTTGCGGTAGGAGATGAGCTTCTGTTTCCCGTCCATACACACCACGTACACCATCTCGTTGCGGGCCCCGAAAAACAGGGGCATCAGTAACTCTTTGAAGTGCCAGCTGTCGGTGAGCTGCCCCTCAAAGCTGGAGCGCTCCTCCAAATATCGCCCCGCCAGGGCAGGCATGAGCTGGATGAGGGTGGCAGTATTCTCCCCTATCCCCTTCACCGCCAGCAGCTGCTCCCGGGTGGCGTTGAACACCCCGGCCAGAGAGCCGAACTGTTCCACCAGCTCATGGGCCAGCGGGTTCACATCCCCCTGGGGGATGGAGAAAAAGAGTAACAACTCCAAGGCCCGATGGTCTGGCATCCCTGCCAGACCACGGGCCATGAATTCCTGTTTCACCCGTTGACGGTGCCCTTGGTGCACGCCGCCGGGTTTCTTTTTGGAACTGGAGTCCGCCACGCCCATTAGCCCTTGGCCCCGTAGGTGGCCAGGTACTCCTCCATGCGGGCCAGCATGGCGTCGTCAATGTACACCTTGCCGTCCACAGGCTTGTTGTGCAGGCACTCCATCACGTCCCGGATGGTGACGATGGGGTAGACCTGAATGCCGTAGTCCTCCCGCAGCTCGTCCAGGGTGGTGCACTCCCGGGTACCCCGCTCCATACGGTCCACGGAGACGAACAGGGCGTCGATGTGCACATCGGCCACATGCTTGAACAGCTCGATGGACTCCCGCACGGCGGTACCGGCGGTGACCACGTCCTCGATGATGGCGATGTGGTCCCCGTCCTGGGGCTTGTAGCCCACCATGGAGCCGCCCTCACCGTGGTCCTTGGCCTCCTTGCGGTTGAAGCAGTAGGGCAGGTCCCGGTCATAGTTGCGGTACAGAGAGGCGGCAGCGGTGACCGCCAGAGGAATGCCCTTATAGGCGGGGCCAAAGAGGGCGGTGATACCCTCGGGCATGTGCTCCTGAATGCAGGCGGCATAGTAGTCGCCCAGTCGGGCGGCCTGAGCGCCGGTCTTGTAGTTGCCGGTGTTGACGAAATAGGGGGTCTTACGGCCAGACTTGGTGACGAAATCGCCAAAGGTCAACACGCCAGAGCGCACCATAAAGTGAATGAATTCCTCGCGGTAGTTCATATTCATGCATCCTTTCTCTGCTTTAGGCATTAATCGCTATATTATACCATTCTAGTCTGGTTTTCTCAAGAGGTTCCCGGTTATTTCCCCTGTCAAACCCTCCGAATTTTTGGGCTTATGCCTCCTGGGTTTTTGCCGTGTCGTAGACGTCCTGCACCTGGTCCAGGCGCTGCCGGAACTCCTCCACCGCCCAGGCGGGCGAGAGCACCTCCACCTGCGCCCCCAGCCCGAACAACCAGCCCCAGAAGGGCGGGCTCACCACCAGGTCCAGCGTAACGGTAAAATGCTCCTCATCCTGGGGCACCAGCATGATATCCTGTCCAAATCGATCCAAAAACACTCCAGCCAGGGGCGCCGCACACCGCAGCCGCAGCTGGCAGGGCCGTCCGGCATACATGCCGAAGTGGCGGCGGGTGTACCCCTCCAGGTCCCAGCTGCCCCGGTCCCGGCCCCGCTGGTCGGTGAGGGTGATGTCCGTCATCTTGTCCACCCGGTAGTGGCGCACCTCCTCCCGGTCATGGTCCCACCCGGCCAGATAGTAGTTCTCATTGTCCCAAATGAGGCCGTAGGGGGTCACCTGATACTCCGCCCCGCCCCGGCGGAATACCCGTTCCTTGTTCATATTCATCTCAAAATAGTGAAAGGAGATCACCCGATTGGCCCCGATGGCCCCGTGGAGGCGGTCCACATTGTAAAAAATGCTCTCGTTCATGGTCTTGATGCGCCGGTCCACATACACCTGGCGCTGGAGCTGCCGGGCCTGGTGGACGGAGGCCAAAGACTCCAGCTTGCCAATGAGGGCGCTGCTCTTTTTCTGGGTGAGAAAACGGCTGGACTGCACCGCATCCACCAACAGCTTCAGCTCCGCCAGCTCAAAGTCCCGCTGTCCAATGAACCAGCCGCCGCCCACTCCTCGCCGGGTCTGCACGTCCAACCCCAGCTGCCGCAGCTGCTCCATGTCGTCGTAGATGCTCTTGCGCTCGGCGGGGGCGTTCCACCGCTCCAGCTCCTCCTGGAGCTGGCCCAGGGTGAGAGGGTGCTCCTCGTCGCTGTGCTTTTGCAAAAAGCGGGCCAAAACCATCAATTTTCGCTTCTGATTGGTCCCCTTTGGCATAGTCTTCCCTCCTTTTTTGGAATAGTATACCACAAACAAAGTCCCGTTTATAGGACTTTCTGTGGGGATAGAAAAACAGACGCCGTCCTGTGATGACGGCGTCTGTTGCAAGCTCTCAAGAAAGCCAACGTCCATATCAACGGACAAAAGCCCTCGGCAGAGTTTTCCCGCCCGCAGGCGGGAAAATCAATTGAAATCTCGTATTTTCCCAGGACATGCGCATGGGAAAATACACTTCTGGAGCCCGCCAGTGTGGAATTGGGTCGTCCTTTGACCCAATTATGCATGCAGCGGGCTGCATCCCCTTCGAGAAAATGCAAGCATTTTCTCGAAATAACATTTACCAGCCCTTGCGCAGCACGTCTTCCACCTGCTGCAGCTGCTCCACGGTGTTGACGCCCAGCATCTCCAGGGGAGAGCAGGTGTCACACAGAGCCACCTTGCCCCCAGCCTGGGCGATGAGGGCGGGCACGTCGGTGAGGTAATACTCGCCCTGGGCGTTGTCGGTGGTGAGTTTGTCCAGCCAGGCCAGCAGATCTCCCACCCGGAAGACATAGGTGGCCACGTTCACCTCGGTGATGGCGGCCTGCTCGGGGGTGCAGTCCTTGGCCTCCACAATGGCGGCAAAGGTACCATCGGGGTTGCGCAGGATACGGCCATAGTTGCCGCCCTCCTCCAGGTGGGCGGAGAGCATGGTGCAGGCGCAGCCGCTTTCCAGATGGGTGCGGATGAGGCTCTCAAAGGTCTCACGGCGCATCAGAGGGGTGTCCCCACAGCAGATGAGCACGTGGCTGTCCGGGTCGGTGAGCAGCGGAGCGGCGTAGCGCACCGCGCCGCCGGTGCCGTTGAGCACCTCCTGCTCCACGCTGGGATACTCGGGGAACCGGGCGCGCACCTTATCCCCCATCCACCCCACCACCAGAATGGTGTCCTCCTTGGGGAGGAAGTTCAGAGACTTCAATACATAGTGCAGCAGAGGCTTTCCATCCGCCTCCCGCAGTACCTTGGGCAGGTCGATGCCCTCGGTTTGCAGCCGGGTGCCCTTACCCGCTGCCAAAACCACTGCCTGAATCTTTTCTGCCATGGGAATCACGTTCCTTTCTCTCGTTATACGCCCGCCAGAGCCTGCTCCACATCGGCGATGAGGTCGCTGAGGTCCTCAATGCCCACGGACAGCCGGATCAGGTCGGGGGACACTCCAGCGGCCACCAGCTCCTCGTCGTTCATCTGACGGTGGGTGGAGGAAGCAGGGTGGAGCACGCAGGTTTTAGCATCTGCCACATGGGTAGCGATGGAGCACAGCTTCAGCCCGGCCATAAACTTCTCGGCCGCAGCCCGTCCACCCTTGACGCCAAAGGACACCACGCCGCAGCTGCCGTGGGGCAGGTACTTCTGGCCCAGAGCATAGTAGGGGTCACCGGGCAGGCCCACATAGCGCACCCACTCCACCTTCTCGTGGTTGGACAGGTACTCGGCAATGCCCTGGGCATTGGCGCAGTGCTTGGCCATGCGCAGAGGCAGGGTCTCCATGCCCATGCCCAGCAGGTAGGAGTTCATGGGGGCGGGGGTGGCGCCCAGGTCCCGCATCAGCTGCACCACGCACTTGGTGATGTAAGCGCCGCCCTGGCCGAAGGCCTGGGTGTACACCAGCCCGTGGTAGCTCTCATCGGGGGTGGTGAGGCCGGGGAACTTGTCGGCGTAGGCCTCCCAGTTGAAGTTGCCCGAGTCCACAATGGCGCCGCCCACGGCGTTGGCGTGGCCGTCCAGGTACTTGGTGGTGGAGTGGGTGACAATGTCAGCGCCAAACTCAAAGGGGTGGCAGTTGGCGGGGGTGGCGAAGGTGTTGTCCACAATGAGGGGCACCCCGTTTTTGTGGGCCACCCGGGCGAACTTCTCAATGTCCAGCACCACCAGAGAGGGGTTGGCGATGGTCTCGCCAAACACGGCCTTGGTGTTGGGGCGGAAGGCGGCCTGGAGCTCCTCCTCGGAGCAGTCGGGGTCCACGAAGGTGAAGTCGATGCCCATGCGCTTCATGGTCACTGCAAACAGGTTATAGGTACCGCCGTAGATGGTGGCAGAGGACACCACGTGGTCGCCAGCGGAGGCGATGTTGAACACAGAGAAGAAGGAGGCAGCCTGGCCCGAGGACAGGAGCATGGCAGCAGAGCCTCCCTCCAGCTCACACAGGCGGGCGGCCACGGCATCATTGGTGGGGTTTTGCAGCCGGGTGTAGAAATACCCGGAGGCCTGTAAATCAAACAGCTTTCCCATGTCCTCGCTGGTCTCATAACGGAACGTGGTGGACTGGATGATGGGAATGTTGCGGGGTTCTCCGTTTCCGGGCCGATATCCGGCGTGGAGACAGCTGGTATCAAATTTCATGGGAACGCTTCCTTTCTAAACGGTAGGGTAATCTTTGTTATTTTAGCATAGTGAAGTAACCCTGTCAACTCAACTGGGGTCTGGGGAGGGCTGGCTGGACGGGGTGGGCTGAGTGACCAAAATATCGCCGTACCACTCCAGCGGCTGCCCCTCCACCAAAATCTGGACCTGCTCCACATTTTCCAGGCTGCACAGGGTGTTGACCAGGGAGTCAAGGACCAGCTGCTGCTGCCACTCCTCCTGGGGAACCTGTTCCAAAAACACCCCGGACAGGTCCACATAGCACACCCTGCCCTCCTGGCGGGCGGAGAGCACCTTGAGGTCAGCGGGCAGAATCCGCTCCAGCCCCTCGTCCTGGGGCCCGGCAATGAGGGCTTCCACCACCACCTGGGCCACCGAGTCGCTCTCTATGAGGCGGAACACTCGGAACTCAAAGCCCAGCTCCTGGCTGTCCTTCCTCTTGAAGTGGAGGGCGGCGGTCACTTCCACCGGCTCCTCCTCCGCCCCGGTAAACATCACATCTTCCGCGGTGAAGACCTGTCGGTCCCGGTAGGGCAGCTGGCTGCCGTTGGCGGTGATGCACACCTCCTCCACCCCCTCCAGCTGGGTGAGGGTGAGGGTGATGCAGTAGTCGGCCATGGTCAGCTCAATGCCCACCAGGTCTCCATAGGGCCAGGACAAATCCACGGTCACCCGCTTCCCGTCCTGCTGCCACTGCTGCAAATCGGTGCCCTGGGGGAAGGGAGAGACCAGCTTGCTGTCCTCCCCTGGCCCCTCCAGCAGGGCCTCCATGAGGGCGGGCACCGTCTGTTCCCCGGTGTACGGAACGGACTCCAGGGCGGTGGTGGCGTTGTCCCATTGGTCCAAATCGGCGGTGTACCACAGGCTGAGGCCGCTCTGGCTCTGGTGGCCACCGCACCCCATCAGGGAGGCCAGCAGCGCCGAACCCAGGGTCAGCGCCCATACTCTGCGCCCTCTCATAGCTCCTCTCCCCCTTCCTCTACAATGCGGGGGAATCGGGCGGTGAACCGGGCTCCCACCCCGTCCGGGCCCCGCTGGGCCATGATATCGCCGCCGTGGAGGCGGGCGGTGTCCCGGGCGATGGACAGACCCAAGCCCGTGCCCCCCGCCTCTCTGGACCGGGCCTTGTCCACCCGGTAGAAGCGGTCGAACACCCGCAGCAGGTCCTCCTCCGGGATGCCCACTCCGGTGTCCTGCACCGTCAGGGTAATCCAGTATTCCTCCCGGGCCACCTCTACGGTGACAGAGCCCCCGGGCTGATTGTACTTCACGGCGTTTTCCATCAGATTAAAGGCCACCTGGTACAGGTCGTCCTGGGTGGCCAGCACCATACAGTGGGGCTGGAGCTGATACCGCAGCTCCACCTGGGCAGAATGGGCCAGGGGCAACAGCATGTGCCCCACCTTTTCCACCACCTGGCCCACGTCTACCGGCACCCGCTCCCGCTGGAGTCGGGCGTCCAGGCGGCTGAGGGCCAGCAGGCGCTGGCTGATGCGGGTGAGGCGGTCGGCCTCCTCCCCGATGTCGGAGACAAACTCCCGCACCGTCTCCATGTCCACCGAGCTATTTTGCAAGATGGAGTCGGCCAGCAGACGAATGGAGGCCAAGGGGGTTTTTAGCTCGTGGGAGGCATCCGAGACAAACCGCCGCCGCACCTCCTCAATGGTCTGCAAGCGGTCGGTGAGCTCGTTGAACTCCATGGCCAGCTGGGCCATCTCGTCCTTGCCCTTGACCTCGATGCGGTGGTTGTACTCGCCCTCCCGCACCGAGCGGATACCACCCAGCAGCCGGGAGGTATTGCGGGTGAGTGCTTTGGACAGAATGAGGGCAGCCACCAGGGCCACCACACAGATCACCACGGAGATGTACCGCAGGGTGGACTGGATGGACAGCAGCACCTCCGCCTGTTCCGTGTCGTATTCATAGAGGTACACCGCCCCCAGGGTGACACCACGGTACACTGTCGGGACGGCCACACGGGTGCGGAACGCCCCCTGCCGATACTCGGACCGGCACACGTCCTCCCCCCGCAGGGCCTTGACCACCTCGGCGGTGATGGCGTAGTCTCCGGTGCGCTTTTCCAGGGTGGAGCTGTCATAGAGGATGAGTCCGGACTCGTTGGTCACCAGCACCCGGGTGCCCTGCATGTCGTCCAGCAGCTCCATGGCCTGGGCCACGCCGTCCTCGGTGAGCACCTCTGACACCGCCAGGGCGCTGCCGATGGCCAGGGCCTGCCGCTTCAGCGAGGCCTCCTTGGCTGAAAACACCATGTTCTGGGCCATAATCAAAGGGTAGGTGTTGAGCACCAGCACAATGGCCACCACCAACAGCAGATAGGTGGCCACATACTTGCCCTGTAGGCTGTGGAAGAAGGGTACCTCTCCCGCCTTGACCTCCCGATTCTCCCGGCGGGCCCGCTGCCGCCACTGCTTGAACACCTGTCTCATGGGCACTCACTGCTCAGATAGTAGCCCACGCCCCACTTGGTGAGGATGTGGGTGGGGTTGGCGGGGTCGGGCTCCAGCTTCTCCCGCAGACGGCGGATGTGCACGTCCACGGTGCGAAACTCTCCCACGTACTCGTAGCCCCACACCACATTCAGGAGGTTTTCCCGGCTGTACACCCGGCCGGGATTGCGCATGAGCAGCTCCATGAGGTCAAACTCCTTGGCGGTGAGCTCCACCGGATGTCCGTCCCGACGGGCCACCCGCTGGTCCAAATCCAGGGTGATAGCCCCGTGGACCAGGCAGTTGGTGTGCTTTTTCTGCTGGGTGGAGGTGCCAGCCCGGCGCAGCAGGGCCCGAATCCGGGCTTTTACCTCCAGAATGTTAAAAGGCTTGGTGATGTAGTCGTCGGCGCCGCACTCAAAGCCCATAATCTTGTCCGCATCCTCGCCCTTGGCGGTGAGCATGATGATGGGCACATTGGAGAACTCCCGTATCTTCATGCACGCCTGCAAGCCGTCGATTTTGGGCATCATCAAATCCAAAATAATCAGGTCAAACCGTCCGGTCCGGGCCAGCTCCACCGCCTCTTCCCCGTCACTGCCCGTCTCCACTTCATATCCTTCATTTTCCAAGTTAAATTTAATACCCTTCACCAGCAGACGCTCGTCGTCCACCACCAGTATCTTGGGCATGTCATTCCCTCCCTCTATTACACCGCAATCAAATCCAACAGGGTCTCCATCATCTTCTCGCTGATGCCCGGCACCTCAATGAGGTGCTCCGGGTACTCAAAGGGGCCGTGGATATCCCGGTAGCGCACGATGGCTGTGGCCAGCGCCGGACCGATGCCGGGCAACTCCTCCAGCTGCTCCCGGGTGGCCAGATTGATGTTCACTTTTCCCCGGTCCAGTCCGGCAAATTCCACCCCGGACTGGGGGCCTGGGCGCAGCTCCAAGGTCTCGATGCGCCCCTGTCGCACCAGCCAGATGGACACCGTGGCCAGGAGCATCCCGCACAGCACCAGGCAAAGGATACGGCCTATGTACTTCATGCCGGAACCTCCTCTTTTTTCCCGTGGCTTTGGTTGCGTTTTCGTCCGATTTCTGCTATAGTATTTCTGCTGCAGCAGGGCTTAGCCCATCGTCTGCCCCCACATTATAACATAGATGATTGGAGAATCCTATGAAAAAATACATTCGTCGCGCTGCGGCTCTGGCCACAGCTCTTGTTCTCACACTCTCTCTGTGTCTGCCTGCCGCCTTCGCTCTGGACGACCCGCAGCCCCACTGCACCGCCGCCATTGTGGTGGACGGGGACAACAACGAGGTCTTGTATGACTACAACGCCTACGAAAAACGCTACCCCGCCTCGGTCACCAAGATCATGACCACCCTGGTGGTCCTCCGGGCCATTGACGCCGGAGAGCTCACCCTGGAGACCCAGGTAACAGCCTCCAAGGAGGCGGTGACCCTGCCCGAGGGCAGCTCCACCGCCGGCATTGTGGAGGGCGAAGTGCTCACCATCGAGCAGCTGCTGTACTGCGATCTGGTGCCGTCGGGCAATGAGGCCTGTAACATTCTGGCCGAAGCCCTGTGCGGCTCGGAAGAGGCCTTTGTGGAGCGCATGAATGAGAC
Organism: Pseudoflavonifractor sp. An176; assembly: GCF_002160435.1. Lineage (NCBI taxonomy): Bacteria > Bacillati > Bacillota > Clostridia > Eubacteriales > Oscillospiraceae > Pseudoflavonifractor > Pseudoflavonifractor sp. An176. The sequence goes on from NZ_NFKO01000005.1 coordinate 97,449, forward strand.
TGCGGAAGACCTGGGCATGACAGGCACCCACTTTGCCAACCCCCACGGTCTCCACGACCCCGACCACTATACCACCGCCTATGACATCTACCTCATGGCTTCCGCCGCTATGGAGTACGAGATTTTCCGCGAAATCGTCTCCACCCCCACCTACACCCTGGAGCCCACCAACAAGGTCTCGGAGCCCCGGATTCTCCACAGCACCAACGCCCTGATTAGCAACTGGTATGTGTCCGGCGTGACCTACTCCAAGGCCATCGGCATCAAGACCGGGTACACCGAAGAGGCAGGCCGCTGTCTGGCCTCCGCCGCCACCGACGAGCAGGGCCGCACCTTCTACTGCGTGGTGCTGGGCTCGGAATACGCCCAGGACGAGTCGGGCAACTGGCACTTCTACTCCTTCAGCGAGAGCTCTCGCCTGCTGGAGTGGGCCTTTGACAACTTCACCCGCACCACGCTGCTCAGTGAGACCTCAGAGAACGTCATCCGGGAGGTCCCCGTCACCCTGTCTGCCGACACCGGTCACGTGTTGGTCCAGCCCGTGGGCTCCATCGAAGCCACCGTGCCCGAGTACGACCCCGCCAAGGCAGAGCTGAAAATGGACTTGCCCGAGAGTCTGGAGGCCCCCATCCACAAGGGACAAGTGGTGGGCAGCGTCTCCCTGGTCTACAACGGCATCAACTACGGCTCTCTGGACATGGTGGCCACCGATGACGTGGCCCGCTCGGACTTCCAGTACACCATGAAGGTCATCTCGGACACCTGGGCCCTGTGGTGGGTGAAACTGCTGGTCATCCTGGCCGTGGTGCTCATTCTGGCTCTGGTGGTGTACCTGATCTTCATCCGGCCCATGCGCCGGGGCGGTCGTCGTCGGTATGGCTACACCGGTCCCCGCCGTGGGGGCGGCTATAAGGGCCGTCGGAGATAATTCCAGCTATTCATGATTTTTTCATAATTTCGTTTCAATTTGGACAACACTTTTCCGGCCAAGTCTGGTACTATCATGGTGTCAGGAAGAAAGACACCAGACATTTTCAAAATCCTCCCTCTCTCTTTTCTCTTTTCAAGCAAACCCCCTCCGGTCGCCCAGCCGGAGGGGGCTTCCCTTTGTGCGAAAAGGCGCAGACGCTTCTCGCACATGCACATTCACAGTTCCTTCATAAAAGATTCGTATTTTATCCATCACTCCCCCATGGGGGTCTGCTATGATGTACGTGTCAGGAAGAAGTGAATATGCTTTCATTGAACATCCTCCCTCTCTCTCTTTTCTCTTTCAAACAACACGCAAAACCGCCGGGGTCCCGCGCCCCGGCGGTTTTGTGCGTTTTATTTTTCTGATGGGTTCAGCGCCTCGTCCAGGCGGGCCATGCGCAGCGCCCGCAGCACCGCAAAGGCCAGCAGAGGAGCCAGCACGATGGCCACACCTCCGTTGAACAGGGAGGAGGGCACCTTGAGCACCGTGGCCACCCACGCCGCAGAGGCACTCATGCCCTCCAGCAGCATGGAATTGTAGAAAAAGGTCTTGGCCAGATAGATGATGATATAGCTCACCGCCGCACACACGGTGGACACCGCCATGGCGGGATAGGTGGCTTTGCGGCGGAACACCGCCACAAACACCGCCCCGGCAATCACCCCGTACAGGCCCTTGGTGACAAAGGTGATGGGGGCCTCGGTGATGTAGAGCACATTGGTGCAGTCATACAGGGCTGAGCCCAGGCCGGCTGCCAGCCCGCCCCACCAGGGCCCCAGCAGGATGCCACTGAGGGCGCACATGATGTTCCCCAGATGGAACCGGGAATAGCCCCCCACGCTCAGAGGCAACACCACTTCAATCTTACTTCCGCAAAACACCAACGCCACCAGCAGGGCGGTGATCACCAGCCGCAGCAGCTTTTTGTGTTCTTGACGCATAATCTTCCACTCCTCTCCCGCCGCCCACGTTGACGGCGGCTGTTATTGAGTGGTATTATACTCCCATCTGACATCATGAAAATGGCCAGTTTTTATCTTTTTTATCAGGTCAGTTTGGAGGCGCCTATGGAATATCCCATTCACATGCCCGTCTTTGAGCCGGGTCATCCCCTGTATTTGCAGCTGTACCAGCACCTGGCCCGGGAAATTCAACAGGGCCGCCCGGGACCTGGAAAGAAGCTGCCCTCCAAGCGGCGGCTGTGCACCATGCTGGGGGTGAGCATGAGCACCGTGGAGGGAGCCTACTCCCTCCTTCTGGCGGAGGGGTACGTGAAGAGTTTGCCCCGCAGCGGCTATGTGGCCGCCCAGCTCCACGACGTGCCGGTGCAGTCTGTCCCCGACCTACCCGCCCCTCCGGAGCCCCCCTCCCAGTGGCGGTATGACTGCTCCACCTCGGCGGTGGACACCTCGGTGTTCCCCTTCTCCTCCTGGGCCCGCATCAACAAGGATTCGGTATACCAAAACCCCGGACTGCTCCAGCCAGGGCACCCCCAGGGGGATGAACCTCTGCGGGTGGCCCTGGCGGGACTGCTGGCCCAATACCGGGGGGTACGCTGCTCCCCGGAGCAGATCGTGGTGGGGGCCGGGACCGACTACCTGCTCTCCCTCCTCCTCCAGCTCTTTCCCCAGGGCAGCGCCGTGGCCCTGGAAGACCCCGGCTACCCCACCGCCTGGCAGGCGGTGGAGCGGCACGGACACCGCCCCATCTCCATCCCGGTGGATGCCTCGGGGATGTGTCCCAGAGAGCTGGAGCAGTCCGAGGCGGTGCTGGCCTATGTCACCCCCTCTCACCAGTTCCCTCTGGGGGTGACCATGCCGGTGGAGCGGCGCAGCCGCCTGCTGCGCTGGGCCGCCCAGGGGGAGGGGCGGTATGTGCTGGAGGACGACTACGACAGCGAGTTTCGCTATGCCTCCCGGCCCATTCCCGCCCTCCAGGGGCTGGACGCCGGGGGCCGGGTCATCTACCTGGGCACCTTCTCCCGGTCCATCGCCCCCGCCATCCGTGTGGCCTACCTCATCTTGCCCCCGGAACTGCTGGCCCGATACCGCCAGGTGTTCCCCCAGAGCGCCTGCACCGTCTCCCGGTTTGAACAGGAAACCCTGCGCCAGTTTCTGGTCCAGGGGCTGTACAGCCGCCATCTGCGCCGGTCCGGCAACCGCTACCGCCGCAAATGCTCCATCCTCACCCAGGCCCTGGGGCGCTTCCCTCACCTGTCCCTGTCCGGTGAGGGGGCAGGGCTGCACTTTCTCCTCACCGCCCCCCACCTCACGGAGGGAGAGATGGTCCAGCGGGCCGCCCGCAGCGGCATCCGAGTCTCCCCTCTCAGCCGCTACTGCCACCAGGTCCCCCCGCCTCCCTCCACCGTGGTGGTAGGCTATGCGGGGCTGCCCCTGGAACAGCTGGAGGAGTGCGCCAATTTGCTGGGTCAGGCCCTGGACCCGGTCACCCCTCTTCCCGAGGACGTACCTCCAGGCGAATGACCATCACGGTCCGGTCGTCCTCCTCTCCCTCCCGCTGTCCGCTCTCCTGGAGGATGCGGGCGGCCAGCTCCTGGGGTGAGGTTCCCTCATAGTCTGCCAACAGGCGGCGCAGCCAGCCGTCCTCCCGGGGGCTCACCACCCCGTCGCTGACCAGCACCACCCAGTCCCCTGCGCCCAGCTGTTGGGGGAAGGAATCCGCCTTCATGCCGGGGGCCACCCCGGCAGGCATGGACCGTCCCACCACCCGCTCCACCCCGCCGGGCTTGCGGAAATAGGTGGGGGCGGCCCCCAGCTTATACACGGCGCTGCGGCCGGAAAACAGGTCCAGCTGAAAGAGGTCCACGGTGGTAAATCCCCCCTGGTCTTCGCCCCGCAGGGCCAGGGCTTCCCCCACGGTGGCCAGAGCGGCCTCCACTTCCAGCCCCGCCCGGAGGAACTTTTCCAGCAGTCCCAAGGCGCAGTTGCTGTCCTCCCGGGCGGCGGGGCCGCTGCCCATGCCGTCACAGAGCAGGAAGTTCAGCCGCCCGGCCTCGTCCTTAAACCAGGCCCCGCAGTCTCCGCTCACTGACTGGCCCTTGCGGTCGGCCGCCGCCAGTCCCGCCACCGCCACCAGAGGCTCCTGCTGTACCAGCACCACCTGGCCCCTGGGGGCAGCGGTGTCTTGGCGCAGAGGGCAGCCCAACAGGGTGGACAGCTTTGCCAGCTCGGCCCCCTGCACCAACCGCTCCACCTCCGGGCCCTCCAGCTGGATGTGCACGTGGCCGTTGGGGTCCTGGGTCACCGAGCACTTGCCCCGGATGCCCAGGGCCTTCATGCGCTGGGCCATGAGCCGTTGACGGCGGGCGTCCACCGGGGGATGCTGGTCCAGCCGTCCGGCGGCCCGGTCCAACACCTGGGCCAGCTGCCCATACTGGGCGCACACCGCCGCCCGGCTCTCCCGCACCCGGCTGTCATACCGCCGTCGGGCCAACAGACTGCGCAGCTCCCGGTTGGCCGCCCCTAAAAAGGCGTCAAATTGGGTGCACCGCCCGGAGAAATGGAGGGGGAAGTCCTCCCGGATGCCCTCCCCCCGCTCCAGCATGGGGGTCAAGGCGTCGGAGAGGGCAGTGCGGGTGGCCTGGTACTCCTGCTGCCAGCACCGCTCCCGCTGGCGGCAGCGGACGCACACCTCTTCGGCGGCCCGGTCAAACACCCGGCTGGTGTCCTGGTCGTTGGGAACCACCGGAGTGAAGGCCTCCCGCAGGCCTCCGGTCACCGCCCGGAAGGCGGTGGCGGTGCGGCGCAGCTGCTGGGCAGCCAGCTCTCTCCCCAGCTGCCCCATGTCCTCCCCCTCTTCCCGGCGGAGTACCGCCCCCAGGCGGTTGACCAGCGCCTCCGGCTGGAGGAGGAACAGCACCGCGCCCAGCACGATCTCCAGACCCACCGCCTGGAGGTTGTCTCCCGGCTCCATCCACACCAGGGACACTCCCCCGGTCAAGACATACACCAGGGCGCACACCAGCCGTCCCCGCTCCCAACAGGCCCCGGCCAGCAGGCCGGGAAGGGCGTAGAGGAGGGTGCCGTAGGGCAAGGTGCCCTGGGCGGCGTCCATGGCCACCCCCGCCACCACACCGGCGGCGGCGCCTACCCCAACGCCCCCCTTCCAGGCGGCGGTCATCACCGCCAACACGCACAGCACCCGGCCCAGGGACACCACCCCGCCCAGCATCACCCGGGCCAAGGTCATCATCACGGTGCCACCCAGCACCAGCACCCCCGCCGTCTGGGCTGGGGTCCAGGGGCCGCTGTGGCTCTGGGTACGCACCGTCATGGCCTGACGGTAGCAGTACACCACCACCGCCGTGAGGGCCAGCTCGGCCAGATAGGAGGCAGCGGTGGCTCGGTCCCACCCCAGCGGGGACTGGTAGACAAACCCCACCGCCCCATTGAGAAGGGCGGCCATCAGGGGCATAAACCAGCTTTTCCGGTAGAGGCGGAACTCCCCCATGGCCAACGCCACGGCGTACACCATCATGGAGGCGGCTATGTACCGCAGTCCGCCCACAAAGCCCAGAAAGCACAGGTAGCCCAGGGAGGCGCCCAGCAGGGCGCACACCCCCTCCCAGCCCGGCCCCCACACCGCCACCAGGGCCAGAGCGAAGAAGGCATGTCCCTCCAAAAATTCCGCCCCGGTGAGGGTGGCAGTGAGCAAAAACGCAATGGCGCACTCTCCCAGTCGTGCCTTCAGCGGCATCTCCCGCCGCCCCTTCGACCAAACCCGGCCCAGTGCTCCTTCTTTCCCCGTCATAGTGAATCCCTCGCATTCGTCCAGTTTGGGCCATTATAGCCCCCAATGGTCAAGAAGGAGGTCGTAACCTGTCTTGCCCGGTGGTGCAATCTGTGGTATGATGGGTGGCATTGATGAGCAAAGGAGAACGCTTTGTGAAAATAGGCAATGTTGAACTGAACACCAAAATCGTGCTGGCTCCCATGGCAGGGGTCACCGACGTGGCCTTCCGCACCGTATGCCGGGAGCTGTCCGGCTGTTACACCGTCACCGAGATGGTCAGCGCCAAGGCCCTGTGCTATGGAGATAAAAAGACCGCCTCCCTCCTCACCCTGGGCGAGGGAGAGCACCCCTGTGCGGTCCAGATTTTCGGCAGCGACGAGGCCGCCATGGAGAAGGGCGCTGCCCTGGCCCTGGAGCAGTCCGGGGCGGACATCATCGACATCAACATGGGCTGTCCCGTGCCCAAAATCGCCGGGTCTGGGGACGGCTCCGCCCTGATGAAGGACCCAGAGAAGGCCGCCCGAGTGGCCGCCGCCGTGGTGCGGGGGGCAGCTGGAAAGCCCGTCACCGTGAAATTCCGCCTGGGCTGGGACAAGGGCTCCATCAACTGCGTGGAGTTTGCCCGGCGCATGGAGGACGTGGGGGTAGCCGCTGTGGCCGTCCATGGCCGCACCCGCACCCAGATGTACTCCGGCACCGCCAACTGGGACTATATCCGGGAGGTCAAACAGGCCGTATCCATCCCGGTAGTGGCCAACGGGGACATTTTTTCCGCCAAGGACGCCGTGCGGGCCCTGTCCTACACCGGGGCGGACATGGTGATGATCGGCCGGGGCTGCTTTGGAAACCCCTGGCTGCTGGAGCAGTGCGCCGCCGCTGTGGAGGGCCGGGAAGTGCCGGAGACGCCCCCCCTGGCCCAGCGCTGTGACGTGGCCGTGCGCCAGTTTGAGCTGGCCATGGCCCACAAGGGGGAGCGCATCGCCTGCCTGGAGATGCGCCGCCACTACGCCTGGTACCTGAAAGGGGTGCCCTACGCCGGGTACTGGAAGGAGCAGATTTGCTCCATGTCCACGGCAGAGGATTTTTACAAGGTCACGGCAGGCATTCGCCGGGACCTGTGCTGATGGAGTAACAGATTTCCACGCAGGAGGTGAGGAATGTGGAAGAACAGGAGTGGATTAGCCAGGCCGCCCAGGGAGATACCCAGGCCTTCGCCCACCTGGTGGAGCGATATGAGACGGTGGTCTACCACCAGGCCCTGCGCCTGGTGGGCAACCGGGAGGACGCCGCCGATGTGACCCAGGAGGTCTTTTGGAAGGCGTGGCGGGCCCTTCCCACCTTCCGCAGGGAGAGCAGCTTTTCCACCTGGCTTTACCGCCTCACCGACAACGCCTGTCTGGACCTGCTGCGCCGGGAGAAAAAGCGGCGGGGAGATGCCTCTCTGGACGATGAGGAGAGCCTCTCTCTGGCCCAACAGCTGCCCCACCCCGGCCCCTCCCCTCAGGAGCACCTGGAGCAGGGAGAGAGGATGACTGCCCTGGAGCAGGGGCTTCAGCAGCTGTCCCAAGAGCACCGTCGCATCCTGGTGCTGCGGGAAATAAACGGCCTCTCCTACCAGGAGATTGGGGCCATTCTGGGTCTGTCCGACGGGACCGTGAAGTCCCGGTTGGCCCGGGCCCGGCTGGCTCTGGCAAATTATTTGCGTCAAAGCGGGAACTTTTCCCCCTGAGATGCGTCTAACGAAACGAAGAGATAAAATTTGCCTACGAAAGGACGGTGAAGGGCATGGAACATGAGACCTATCTGGAGTGGATCAGCGCCGACTTGGACGGCGAGCTGACCCCTGCCCAACACGCCCAGCTGGAAGAGCATCTGAACACCTGCCCTTCCTGCGCCCAACTATATGGGGAGCTGTCCCAGCTCAGCGGAAGCCTGCACCGCCTGACCGCGGATATGCCCCCCCAGCTGCACCAGCAGATTCTGGAGGGTCTGCCCCGCCAGACCGCCCCAGTTCTTCGCTTCCCCCGAGCGGGGAAGGCCTGCGGCGCTCTAGCCGCTTGTCTGGCCCTGGTGGTGGCTCTGGGCTACTCCTCCTTCCACCAGAGTCAGGAGAACGCTTCTCCGGTGGCCACCCGTTCCAATCCCGGTATCGCCCCCGCCGTCTTCTCCGTCCAGCCCCAGGAGTTTTCCGTCCCCGGCGGCGACACGGTGCTGCTCCTCTCCGCCCCTCTGTCTCAGGAGAGCCAGGAGCTGTTGGGCGACCTCCCCGTCACCACCCTGGAAGGGGGATATCTGTGCTGTGTGGCCGACCCGGACACCGCCACCGCCCTGGCCTCCCATCTGGACCAGTCCGGCGTAGCCTACACCCAGGTGGATGCCGCCCAGCCTGACGGCAGCGGCAACATCGCCGTGGTCTGGCCCCAGGCCTGAGACGGAATCTTTCGTCATTCTCCCCAATTTTCCACCCATCGACAACCGAATTTTTACCACTCTCATACAGGTTTTGCCACCAGGCAAAGCCTGTATTTTTTCTTCTCCCCCAACGCGAGTAAACCGTTTTCCCTTTACTGTCTTCGCACTATTTTCCACAGTAGCGTTAAAAAGTTTTCGTCATTTTGTCAAATTACCATTGCATTTTATGGAACACCATTGTATAATTCATTCAAGCCCATTCCCCAGGGATGGCGCAAATGGCAAAGATTAAGGAGTGGAACAAACATGAGCTATTCTCCGCATGCAATTCGAAACATCTGTCTGTTGGGTCACGGTGGTAACGGAAAGACCACTCTGGTGGAGAGCTTCCTGCGTACGACCGGCGTCATCGACCGTCTGGGTAAGACCTCCGACGGCAACACCGTCAGCGACTACGATCCCGAGGAAATCAAGCGTCAGATCTCCATTTCCGCCTCTGTGATTCCTGTGGAATATAACGGTTGTAAGATCAACGTGCTGGACACCCCCGGTAACTTCGATTTTGCCGGTGAAGTGGTGGAGTGCCTGTCTGTGGCCGACGCCGGTATTCTGGTGTGCGCGGCCAAGGGCGGCCTGTCTGTGGGCACCGAGCGGGCCTGGAAGCTGCTCAATGAGCGGAAGATGCCCCGGTTGATCTACATCTCCAAGATGGACGAAGACAATGTGGATTTTAACTCTGCCTTCGATACCCTCCGCGAGCACTTCGGTAAGAACATCGCCCCCATGGTGGTCCCCATCTGGGACGAGAACAAGCGGGTCACCGGCATCGCCGACGTGCTCCACAAGAGAGCCTTCGAGCTCCACGACGGCAAGCGTGTGGAGATCGAGGTCCCCGAGGACAAGGTCCCCGTCATTGAGGAAATTTACGAAAAACTCATGGAGTCTGTCGCTGAGACCAGCGAGGAATTCATGGACAAATACTTCTCCGGCGAGCCCTTCACCTACGCCGAGGTGGTGCAGGGCCTGAAGGCCGGCGTCAAGGACGGCTCCATCGTCCCCGTGCTGTGCGGCTCTGCCTACACCGGCCTGGGCACCATGATGCTGCTGGACCTGATCATCGACCTGCTCCCCACTCCTCTGGAAGGTATTCCCGCCATGGGTACCGACCGTGAGGGCGAGCCCGCCGAGTTCATCGTCTCCCAGGGCGCTGTGCCCGCCGCCTACGTCTTTAAGACCGTAGCCGACCAGTACGGCAAGTTCTCCTTTGTCAAGGTGCTCTCCGACCACCTGTCCCCCGACATGACTCTGGTGAACACCAACACCGGCAACAACGAGAAGCTGGGCCGTCTGTATGTGATGTGCGGCAAGAAGAACACCGAGGTCAAGGAGCTCATGTGCGGCGACATCGGCGCCATCGGCAAGATGGACAAGGTGAAGACTGGCGACACCCTGTGTGACGCCCGTAAGTTTATGAAGCTGGACCCCCTGCCCTTCGCCGAGCCCAACTACTCCAAGGCCATTGCCCCCAAGGTCCGTGGCCAGGAGGATAAGATCGCCGCAGGTTTGGCCCGCCTCAACGAGGAAGATCCCACCTTCCGGGTGGTGAACAACGCCGAGACCCACCAGATGGTGGTGACCACCGCCGGCGACATCCAGATGGACGTGCTGGTGAGCAAGCTCAAGAGCCGCTTCGGCGTGGAAGTGGAGCTCAGCGAGCCCCGTGTGGCCTATCGCGAGAAGATTCGCAAGAGCGTGTCCAAGCAGGGCCGCCATAAGAAGCAGACCGGTGGTTCCGGCCAGTTCGGTGACGTGTGGATTCGCTTCGAGCCCGGTCCCAACGAAGAGCTGGAATTCTGCGAAGAGGTGTTCGGCGGCTCCGTGCCCAAGAACTTCTTCCCCGCCGTAGAAAAGGGTCTGCGGGAAGCCTGCCTCCACGGCGTACTGGCTGGTTACCCCGTGGTGAATCTGAAGGCCACTCTGTATGACGGAAGCTACCACCCGGTGGACTCCTCCGAAATCGCCTTCAAGACCGCCGCTCAGCTGGCCTACAAGGCCGCTCTGCCCGAGGCCTCTCCCGTGCTCATGGAGCCTGTGGGTGAGCTGAAGGTCACCGTGCCCGACAATTACATGGGCGACGTCATCGGCGATTTGAACAAGCGCCGTGGCCGCGTCATGGGTATGGACCCCACCGACGACGGCAGCCAGGTGATCACCGCTGAGGTGCCCATGGCCGAGATGATGACCTACGCCATCGACCTGCGGGCTATGACCCAGTCCCGTGGCTCCTTTGTGTTCCACTTCGTCCGCTATGAGGACTGCCCGCCCGCCGCCCAGGAGAAGGCCATTGCCGCTGCCAAGGCCATGGCGGAAGAATAAACTGAAATTAACATCCATCCTCTTGTGCCATGCCGTGTTCCTCTCACGGCATGGCACAAATTTTTCTCCGCTCTTCCCTGGTCTCGCCTTTCCTTTACACGACTTTTTCTTGCATATTGTCCAGGGATGTGGTATATTTGGTGACAATACCCAAGCACATAAGAAAGAGAATAAATGGAGGAGTGATGATTCCGTGTTGGGTGATGACAGTATAGTTCTGCTAATCGTATTGATTTGTATGGTGGTGATGAGTGCGTATTTCTCCGCCACCGAAACGGCTTTTACCTCCCTCAACCGCATCCGGCTGAAAAGTCGGGCGGACAACGGAGATGCCCGGGCCGCCCGTGTGCTGGCTCTGGCCGACAAATACGATCAGCTCCTGTCCACCATCCTGATTGGCAATAACATTGTCAACAATGTGGCCACGACCCTGTCCGCCGTGCTCTTTATCGACCTGCTGGGCAAGACCAGCGGCCCCGCCGTATCCACGGTGGTGCTCACCATTGTGATTTTGATTTTTGGTGAGGTCTCCCCCAAGAGTCTGGCCAAAGAGTCCCCTGAGAGTTTCGCCCTGTTCTCCGCCCCCATCCTGCGGTTTTTCATGGTGATTCTCACCCCCGCCACCTTCTTCTTTTCCCTGTGGAAGAAGCTGCTGTCCAAGATCTTCCACACCAAGGAGGACGTGGGCATTACCAACGAGGAACTGGTGACCATGGTCACCGAGGCGGAGGACCAGGGCGGTCTGGACGCCGAGGAGAGCCAGCTCATCTGTTCCGCCATTCGCTTTGACGATCTGGAGGCCTCGGACATTCTCACCCCCCGGGTGGATATCGTGGCCCTGGAGGACACCGCTACCATGGAGGAGGCCACCGCCCTGTTTGCCCAGGAGGGATACTCCCGGATGCCGGTGTACCATGAGTCCCTGGACAACGTGGTGGGCGTCATCCACCAGAAGGACCTGTTTGCCGCCCGCTACCACGGGCGCACCCAGCTGGCCCCCCTCATTCACCCGGTGCTCCATGTGACCACCGGCACCAAAATTGACGACCTGATGCGCCAGTTCCAGCGCACCAAGACCCACATGGCCATTGTGGTGGACGAGTACGGCGGCACCGAGGGCCTGCTCACCATGGAGGACGTGGTGGAGGAACTGGTTGGCGACATCTGGGACGAGCACGACGAGGTGGTGGAGCAGTTCCGCCCCCAGCCGGACGGCGGCTACCTCATTGCCTGCTCGGCCAACCTGGACGACATGTACGACCTGTTCTCGGTGACTGGCTCCTGTGACGCCGCTACCGTCTCCGGCTGGGTGCTGGAGCAGATGGGCCGCATCCCCGACGTGGGCGACCACTTCGTGTGGCAGGACCTGGACGTCACCGTCACCAGTGTGGAGCACCACCGGGTGCTGGAGATTCTGGTGAAGAAACTCCCCAAAGAAACCGAAGAAGAAGCATAAAAAAGAACGGGCTACCAAGCCCGTTCTTTTTTATATCCCAAACAGCCATCTTACTGCCCAGCTGGCGGCCAGAAACCCCGCCACATCCCCGCACAGGGCCGCCGGAATGGCGTAGCGGGTGCGGCTGATCTTTGCCGCCCCAAAGTACACCGCCACCGTGTAGAAGGTGGTCTCGGTGGAGCCCAACATCACCGCCGCTGTGCGCCCCACCAGGGAGTCGGGACCGTAGGTCTCTATGAGCTCCGCCCCCAGCCCCAGAGCCGCTGAGCCGCTGATGGGCCGCACCACCAGCAGCCCCACCGTCTCCGGCGGGATGCCCACCAGGCCCAGAACAGGCGCAATGAGCCCCTCCAGCAACTCCAGGGCCCCAGAGGCCCGCAGCATGTACACCCCGCACAGCAGCCCCACCAGGGAGGGCACCATGCGCACCGCCGTCTGGAGCCCCTGGGCGCCTCCCTCCACCAGGGTGGACCACACGTCCACCTGGCAAGCAATGCCCCACACCATGACCCCCAGCATGATGACAGGCACCACCATGGACATCATGTCCTCTCACTCCCTCCACATACGGGCCATCACCTTGGCCGCCACAATGCCCACCGTCACCGACACCGCCGAGGCCAGCCACACCGCAGGCAGAATGTCAAAGGCCGCCCCACTCCCCGCCGCCTGGCGGATGCTGGCCACCGTGGCGGGGATCAGCTGGATGGAGGCGGTGTTGCACACCACCAGCATACACAGGCTGTCACTGGCCACGCCTCCCGCCCCCTGGGCCATGAGCTGGGCCGCCCGGATGCCCAAGGGTGTGGAGGCGTTGCCCAGCCCCAACAGGTTGGCCGCCACGTTGGCGCTCACCGCCCCCATCACCTGCGCATCATCCCGGTGCTGGGGGTAGAGCCGGGAGAGAATGGGGTGGAGACACCGGGACAGCCCGCCCACCAGGCCGCTCTTCTCCATCACCCGCATCACACCCATCCACAGGCACATCACCCCCGCCATGGCCAGGCTCAGCTCCACCCCGGCATTGGCCCCCTCCAGGGCCGCCCCGGCCACCGCATCCATACGCCCGGTGGCTGCACCGCATAAAATGGACGCTCCCACCATCACAACCCAGATCCAAGACATCGCCATGGTCCATTCTCCCTCCTTCTTCCCCCATGTTTATGCCCCCTTTTCCCTCTCCATACGCCTTCGACAAATTTCTTGGAAAAATATTATAGTTCTATTAATTTTATACTTTTGCGATTGACAAGATTATACCCTGTGTTATAATGAAGGAGGTTTGTGAAAGTGTACATTTTGTAAGGAGGACTTCACATATGAAATCGACTGGAATTGTTCGCAAGGTAGACGAGTTAGGCCGCATCGTGTTGCCCATTGAGCTCCGCCGCACCCTGGACATTGCAGAACGTGACGCCCTGGAAATCTACGTAGATGGTGGCTCTATCGTGCTAAAGAAGTACGAGCCCGCCTGCATTTTCTGCGGAGAGTCTTCCGAAATTACCACCTTCAAGGGCAAGAACATCTGCGCATCCTGCCTGCGGGAACTGGAAGGAAAGTAACTACTTTTTCGAGCAAAAAGTCCGGTGGAAACTATTTCCACCGGACTTTTTTGTCATTTTATGTCTAAATTCTCCAGAAAATAAAGACGTCTTTTTATACTATTCGTAATCACTTTCCCAGGCTCATATCGTACAATTGACGCTTCTTGATTCCAAATTCTTCCCCGGCTTTGGCGCAGGCCTCTTTGAGAGACAGGCCCTCGCCTCGCAGCTGGGCCACCCGCTCCAGGGCTGCCTGGGGGTCTGCCTCTTGGGCCGGAGCCTCGGGGGCTCCCTCCACCACCAGCACATACTCCCCCCGGGGCGGGCGGGTGGCGCAGTCAGCCAGGGCCTGGCCCACGGTGGTGCGCACCACCTCTTCGTGGAGCTTGGTCAGCTCCCGGCACAGGGCAATGCGCCGCTCTTCCCCGAACACCGCCACAAAGTCCTCCAGGGTGTCCTCCAGCTTATGGGGGGCCTCATAGAACACCATGGTCCGCTGCTCCCCCTTCAAGCTATCCAGGTGGGAGCGGCGGTTTTTCTTGTTCTGGGGCAGAAAGCCCTCAAAGGTAAACCGGGCGGTGGGCAGCCCGGAGACGGACAGAGCGCAGATGAGGGCGCAGGGGCCGGGCACCGCCTCCACCGGGATGTCGTGCTGGGCACACAGGGCCACCAGGTCCTCTCCGGGGTCGGAGATGGCGGGGGTGCCCGCATCGGTGACCAGGGCGCAGCTCTCCCCGGCCAGCAGACGATCCACAATGGCGGGCCCCGCTGTGGAACAATTGTGGCGGTGGTAGCTGACCATGGGCTTTTTCAGCCCCAGGTGGTTGAGCAGCTTCACCGTCACCCGGGTGTCCTCGGCGGCCAGAAAGTCCGCCCCTGCCATGGTGTCCGCCATACGCCGGGAGATGTCCCCCAGATTGCCGATGGGAGTGGGAACCAGATACAATTTACCGCTCATAGCCTGTCTCTCCTCACTTTCCCGGCGTGGCCGCCGCCGCTCCCTTCATGGTCAGGGAGATTCTCTTTTTCTTCTCGTCCACCTCTTTGACCCACACCGTCACCACGTCACCCACAGACAGGACCTGAGAGGGGTGCTTGATGAAGCGGTCGCAGATCTGGCTGATGTGCACCAGGCCGTCCTGGTGGACGCCAATGTCCACAAAGGCCCCGAAGTCGATGACGTTGCGCACGGTGCCCTTGAGCTCCATGCCCGGCTTCAGGTCCTTGATCTCCAGCACATCGGTGCGCAGCACCGGGGCGGGCAGCTCGTCTCGGGGGTCTCGGCCCGGCTTCATCAGCTCGCTGGCCACATCCAGCAGGGTGGGCACACCCACGCCGCAAGCCTGGGCTGCCTGTTCCACTCCGTAGGCCTTCACCTGGTCCATCAAATCCTGGAGGGTGCCCGCCTTCACCTGCTCCATGGTGTAACCGCACAGCTCCAGCAGCTTCTGGGCGGCGGCGTAGCTCTCGGGGTGGACGGCGGTGTTGTCCAGGGGGGAGTTGCTCTCCGGCACCCGCAAAAATCCGGCGCACTGCTCAAAGGCCTTGGGGCCCAGCTTTGGCACCTTCAAAATCTGTTTGCGGGTGGTGAAGGGGCCGTTCTCCTCCCGGTACTTGACCATGTTCTTGGCGGTGGTCTGGGTCAGACCCGCCACCCGGGCCAGCAGCGGAGCCGAGGCAGTGTTCACATCCACGCCAACGGCGTTGACGCAGTCCTCCACCACCCCGTCCAGGGCCTCACCCAGACGGGCCTGGGGCATGTCGTGCTGATACTGGCCCACGCCGATGCTCTTGGGGTCGATCTTCACCAGCTCGGCCAGGGGGTCCTGGAGGCGGCGGGCGATGGACACCGCCGAGCGCAGGTTCACGTCAAAGTCGGGGAACTCCTCGGCGGCCAGCTTGGAGGCAGAGTACACCGAAGCCCCCGCCTCGTTGACCATCATATAGGTGACCCCGCAGTTGAGCTTCCCGATCATCTCCACCGCCATCTGCTCGGTCTCCCGGCTGGCGGTGCCGTTGCCAATGGCGATGTGCTGCACGTGGTGCTTCTTCACCAGGGCGGAGAGCTTGGCAATGGCCTCCTGCTTGCCCCGCTCCCCGTGGGTGGGATAGACCACGGTGGTGTCCAGCACCTTGCCCGTGGGGTCGATGACTGCCACCTTGCACCCCATGCGGTAGCCGGGGTCCAGGCCCATGGTCACATGGCCCTTCACCGGGGGCTGCATCAGCAGGGGCTTGAGGTTTAGCGCAAACTGGCCGATGGCCCCCTCCGAGGCCTTCTCGGTGAGGTCGCTGCGCACCTCCCGCTCCAGAGATGGAGCAATGAGGCGGCGGTAGGCGTCCTCTGCGGCGGCCTTCGCAAAGGCCATGGCGGGGGTGCCGGGGCGCACCACCTGGCGGCGCACCGCCACCAGGGCCTCCTCCTCATCCATGTCCACGGACACCCTCAAGATGTCCTCCCGCTCCCCTCGGTTGATGGCCAGCACCTGGTGGCCCATCACCTTGCTGACGGGGGCGGAGAACTCATAATAGAGGCGGTAGACGGTGTCTTCCGGCTCCTTGGCGGCGGCTTTGGACACCAGCATGGCCTTTTTGCCGTAGAGGGTGCGCAGGGTCTTGCGGATGTCCGCATCGTCGGAAATCCACTCCGCCACGATGTCAGACGCCCCTTGCAGGGCTGCGGCCACGTCCTCCACCCCCAGGTCGGGATTGATAAAGTCCTGGGCCAGGGTCTCCGGATCAGGACAATCCCGCTTCTGGTCATAGAGGGTCTGGGCCAGAGGCTCCAGCCCCTTCTCCTTGGCCATGGTGGCACGGGTGCGCCGCTTCTGCTGGTAGGGTCGGTACAAGTCCTCCACCTCTGCCAAGGTCTGGGCGGCGTCGATGGCCTGGGCCAGCTCGTCGGTGAGCTTGCCCTGGTTTTCAATGGCGGTTTTCACCTCCTGGCGCCGCTTGTCCAGCCCCCGCAGGTATTGCAGACGATCGGCCAGCTGGCGGATGAGCTGGTCATCCATGCCGCCGTGCATCTCCTTGCGGTACCGGGCGATGAAGGGGACAGTGTTCCCCTCGTCCAGAAGGTTGATGACGTTTTCCACATGCTTGGCCGGGACGGAAAACTCCTGGGCCAGGCGTTGAATGATGGCTTCCACTTGTGTCTCGCTCCTTTACTCCAAGCCGCTCTCCCGGCTGACCCAGTCCATACACCAGGCCACCATCCGGTCACAGTGGCATTTTCTCTCCTCGCCCCGCTCCATCGCAGCTTTCAGCAGCTGGGCACACTCCACATGTCCATGGGCCGCTCGGAACTCCCGCAGCAGCTCCACCCGCTTCTCCTGGGGCATCCCCAGGCCGCCCATGGCCACAAAGGCCCCGGAGATGGCGCCGCACACGGCGCCGCAGCCCATGCCAGCCCCGAAATTCAGGGTCAGGGCGTTGGCCTGCTCCGGAGTCAGCCCCATGTCCCCGGCAAAGGGGATGAGCACCGCCTGGGCGCAGTTGTAGTGCACCTGGGGGTGTGCCCGCAGGGCCTTGCTATGTTCTTTTCTCGTCATGGTTTGTACGCTCCATTTCGGATGAATTAATGAAAAATTTCCGGGTTGTCCCGGAACATGTGCTCCACTCTCCGGCGCAGGGGCTGGTGCTCCGGCCTGGAGAGCTCTCCATCCCCCTCCACCAGGGTCTGGGCGGCCTGGCGGGCCTGATTCAAAAGCTCCAGGTCGGAGGCGAAGTCCGCCACCTTCAGCTGGGGCAGGCCGTGCTGCCGCTGGCCGAAGAAGTCGCCGGGGCCCCGCAGCCGCAGGTCCTCCTGGGCAATCTGGAAGCCGTCGGTGGTCTGAGTGAGCACTCGCAGCCGCTGGCGGGCGGTGTCACTGCGGCTGGCAGTGACCAGCACGCAGAAGCTCTCGTGCTTACCTCGCCCCACCCGGCCCCGGAGCTGGTGGAGCTGGGAGAGGCCGAAGCGGTCGGCGTTCTCCACAATCATCAAGGTGGCGTTGGGCACGTCCACCCCCACCTCAATGACGGTGGTGGACACCAGTATCTGCACCTCTCCCGAGGCAAAGGCGGACATGATGGCCTCTTTCTCCTTGGCCTTCATCTTGCCGTGGACAAAGCCCACGGTCAAATCGGGGAACACCTGCTCTTGCAAATGCTTGGCGTAGGTGGTCACCGCCTTCAAATCCATGGCGGGGGAAAGGGCCTCTCCCCCCTCCTCCCCCTGGGACTCCTCCACGGCGGGGCACACCAGATACACCTGCCTGCCCTGCCCCACCTGGGTACGGACAAAGCCGTACATCCGCTGTCGTTTGTCCTCCCCCACCACATAGGTGGCCACAGGAGTGCGGCCCGGGGGCAGCTCGTCAATGATGGATACCTCCATATCCCCGTAGATCATCAGGGCCAGGGTGCGGGGAATGGGGGTGGCGGACATCACCAGCACATGGGGCGGAATTTCTCCCCCCTTGGCCGCCAGGGCCCCACGCTGGGCCACGCCGAAGCGGTGCTGCTCGTCGGCAATGACCAGGCCCAGCTTGTGGTAGGTCACGGGCTGGGAGAAGAGGGCGTGGGTGCCCACCAGCACCTGAATGTCACCCCGCTCCAGCTCCTGGAGCAGCTTTTTCCGTGCCGCTCCCTTCACCGATCCGGTGAGCAGGGCCACTTTCACCCCCACCGGCTCCAAGATGGAGGACAGGGTGCGGCAGTGCTGCTCGGCCAGTAGCTCGGTGGGAGCCATGAGGGCGCACTGCAGCCCGCTGAGGGCGGCACACCACGCCCCGTAGGCGGCCACCGCCGTCTTACCGGAGCCCACGTCTCCCTGTACCAGGCGGTTCATGCTCCGCCCCGAGGTGACGTCGTGGAAGATGTCTTCCATGGCCCGGGTCTGGGCCCCGGTGGGGGTGAAGGGGAGCAGGGCGCAGAACTGCTCCGGGGTGTGTTGACCCAGCACCAGCCCCTCCCCCTGTTGCCGCCGTCCTTTCAGCATGGCTAGGCCGCAGGTGAGGGTCATGAGTTCCTCGAAGATGAGCCGCTTTCGGGCGCTGGCCAGCCCCTCGAAATTCTGGGGGAAGTGGACATTGGCCAGGGCAAACTCCTGCTGGCACAGGCCGTACTCCCGCCGCACCCAGGTGGGGAGCACCTCCTCCACCGTGGGGGCCACCTGGTCCACCGCCAGCTGGGCCAAGCTCACCATCAGGGCGTTGTGGATGCCCGCCGTCAGGGGGTAGACCGGGACGATGCGCCCGGTGTAGCGCTCCTCCCCCTCCTTTTCAAAGAGGGGGTTGACCATGGCGATGCCTCGACCCTGTCGCTCCACGCGCCCATAAAAAATATACTGGTCCCCGGGAGAAAAGGCCCGGCGGAGGTAGCTCTGGTGAAAAAAAGTCAGGTGCAGTGTCCCGGTCTCATCCACGCACCGCACCTTTACCAGCTCCACGCCGCTCCTCGCCCGGGACAGCTGGGGGTCCTGGGCCACCATGGCCTTCACGCAGCAGGTCATCCCTTCGGGAGCCTCCCGCACGGTGTACAGCTTCCTGCGGTCCTCATACCGCAGCGGGAAGTGCCACAGCACATCGCCCAGCCGCTCCAGGCCCAGCTTGGCCAGCTTGCCGCTGCGCACCGGGCCCACGCCGGACAGAGCGGACAGGGCCACATTGACCTCCTTGTTTCCCACCTTCACCACCTCCTGGGCTACACCTGCCGCTTGCGCGGCATATGGGATACATTGTATCACACTTCCCCCCGGATGAACACCCCCAACTCCCGGCCATTTGTCCGCAGGACGTGGACTCTTGTGTGTTTACCACAACTTCTTTGCCGAGATAAAGCATTTCATGTCAGAAATGCCAAGTTTATTTTTTCACATAGGTTCTCCGTTGCAAAAGGGAAAAACAACCTCTATAATGTACCTTATCATCCAATATGTTTCAAGGATAAGGAGGTAGGACAGTGGCACAACAATTCTCCAAGGTGCTCGCCGCCAACCGGGGCGAGATCGCCATCCGCATCTTCCGCGCCTGTCACGACTTAGGGCTGCACACGGTGGCCATGTACTCCAACGAGGATACCAATTCCATGTTCCGCATCAAGGCCGATGAGGCCTATCTCATTGGGGAGAACCAGTCCCCCTTAGGGGCCTATCTGGACATCCCCGCCATCATCGACCTGGCCAAGCGCCGGGGCGTCACCGCCATCCACCCCGGCTACGGCTTTTTGTCGGAAAACGCCGACTTTGCCCGGGCCTGTGAGGCAAACGGCATCAAGTTCATCGGCCCGCCCTCCCAGGTGCTGGCCAAGATGGGCGACAAGCTGGCGGCGAAGGCCACCGCCATCGCCTGCAACGTACCCATCATTCCCGGCTCCACCCAGCCCTTGAAGGACGCCGACGAGGCGGTGGAGAAGGCCCTGAGCTACGGCTTCCCCATCATCCTCAAGGCCGCCGCCGGTGGCGGCGGGCGTGGTATGCGCCGCTGCGACAGCGAGGAGGACGTGCGCCGGGAGTTTGAGCTGGTGAAAAACGAGGCTCGAAAGGCCTTCGGCAACGAGGACATCTTCATCGAAAAGTTCCTGGTGGAGCCCAAGCACATTGAGGTTCAGATTCTGGCCGACGAGCACGGCAACGTGGTGCACCTGGGGGAACGGGACTGCTCCCTCCAGCGCCGTTATCAGAAGGTGGTGGAGTACGCCCCCGCCTGGTCGGTGCCCCAGGCCACTGTGGAGGCCCTGCGGGCGGACGCCGTCAAGATCGCCAAACACGTGGGCTACGTCAACGCCGGCACCGTGGAGTTCCTGGTGGACGGCAAGACCGGCCAGCACTACTTCATTGAGATGAATCCCCGCATCCAGGTGGAGCACACCGTCACCGAGATGGTCACCGGCGTGGACCTGGTTCGGGCTCAGATTCTCATTGCCGAGGGGCATCCCCTCTCCCACCCCGCCATTGGTTTGGCCCGCCAGGAGGACTTGCGCATCTACGGCTACTCCATCCAGTGCCGGGTCACCACCGAGGACCCCTCCAACAACTTCGCCCCCGACACCGGCAAAATCTCCGCCTACCGCTCCAGCGGCGGCTTCGGGGTTCGTCTGGACGGCGGCAATGCCGCGGCCGGGGCGGTGGTCTCCCCCTACTACGACTCTCTGCTGGTGAAGGTCACCACTTGGGACAACACCTTTGAGGGCGCCTGCCGCCGGGCCACCCGTGCGGTGAATGAGGAGCATGTGCGTGGGGTCAAGACCAACATCCCCTTCGTCACCAACATTCTCAACCACCCTGCTTTCCTGGCCGGGGCCTGTCACACCAAGTTCATTGACGACACCCCCGAGCTGTTTGAAATTGAAAACAGCCGGGACCGGGCCACCAAGGTCTTGAAGTACATCGCCCAGATCCAGGTGGACAACCCGGATACCGAGCGCAAGCAGTACCACAAGCCCCGCTTCCCCACCCCCACCGGAAAGCCCTTGAACGGCCTCAAGGCGCTGCTGGACGAGAAGGGCCCCGAGGCGGTGAAGGAGTGGGTGCTGAACCAGAAGAAGCTGCTCATCACCGACACCACCATGCGGGACGCCCACCAGTCCCTGCTGTCCACCCGGATGCGTACCCGTGACATGCTCCATGGGGCGGACGGCACCGCGGAAATTCTCCAGGACTGCTTCTCCCTGGAGATGTGGGGCGGGGCCACCTTCGACACCGCCTACCGCTTCCTCCATGAGTCCCCCTGGGACCGCCTGGAGCAGCTGCGGGAGAAGATTCCCAACATCCCCTTCCAGATGCTGCTGCGGGGCTCCAACATGGTGGGCTACGCCAACTTCCCCGACAACCTGGTGCGGGAGTTTGTGCGGGAGGCCGCCCGGGAGGGCATTGATATCTTCCGGGTCTTCGACTCTCTCAACTGGATTCCCGGCATGGAGGTAGCCATGGAGGAGGTCCTGCGCCAGAACAAGGTGCTGGAGGCCACCATGTGCTACACCGGGGACATTCTGGACCCCAAGCGGGACAAGTATACCTTAAAATACTATGTGGATATGGCCAAGGAGCTGGAGCGCCGGGGCGCCCACACCCTGTGCATCAAGGACATGTCCGGTCTGCTCAAGCCCTACGCCGCCAAGAAGCTGATCTCCACCCTCAAGCAGGAGGTGGGCCTTCCCATCCACCTGCACACCCACGACACCACCGGAAATCAGGTGGCCACCTACCTGATGGCTGCCGAGGCCGGGGTGGACATTGTGGACTGCGCCACCGCCTCCCTGTCCAGTCTCACCAGCCAGCCCTCCCTGTCCGCTGTGGTGGCGGCTCTGGAGGGCCAGGAGCGGGACACCGGGCTGGACCTGCGGGAGATTCAGCGGCTGGACAACTACTGGGCGGACGTGCGTCTGCGCTACGCCAGCTTTGACGAGGGCCTGAAGAGCCCCACCACCGACATCTACCGCTACGAGATTCCCGGCGGCCAGTACACCAACCTGTATCCCCAGGTGGTATCTTTAGGGTTAGGCTCCCGGTTTGACGAGGTCAAGGAGATGTACAAGACCGTCAACGACATGCTGGGCGACCTGGTGAAGGTGACCCCCTCCTCCAAGATGGTGGGAGACCTGGCCATCTTCATGGTGCAAAACGACCTGACCCCGGACAACATCATTGAGCGGGGCAAGAGCCTGTCCTTCCCCGACTCGGTGGTCAGCTACTTCAAGGGCATGATGGGCCAGCCCGCCTGGGGCTTCCAGCCGGAGGGCCTCCAGGAAGTGGTGCTCAAGGGCGAGAAGCCCATCACCTGCCGCCCCGGCCAGCTGCTGCCCCCCGTGGACCTGGAGGCCGTGCGGGGGGAGATGACCCGGTTTATGGAGCCCGAGCACATCACCACCCGGGGCATCCTGTCCTACTGCCTGTTCCCCAAGGTGTACGAGGACTACCGCCGCCACCGCCAAGAGTACGGCTACATCACCCGCATGAGCAGCCATGTGTTCTTCAACGGCATGGCCATCGGTGAGACCAACAAGATCAACATTGAGGACGGCAAGACCCTGGTCATCAAGTACTTAGGCTTGGGCGACCAGAACGACGACGGCACCCGCACCGTCAACTTCGAGCTCAACGGCACCCGCCGCGAGGTGGCTGTGCCGGACAAGCGGGCGGAAGTGAAGGGCAAAGTCGTGGTCATGGCAGACCCCGCCGACAAGAGCCAGGTGGGCTCCTCCATCCCCGGCATGGTGGCCAAGGTGGCCGTGAAGCCCGGCGACATTGTGGAGGAAAACCAGGTGCTGGCCGTCATCGAGGCCATGAAGATGGAGACCTCTGTGGTGGCCCGCATGGCTGGCGTGGTGGACCAGGTGCTCATCTCCGACGGCACCAGCGTCAAGGCCGGCGAGCTGCTGATGACCATCAAAGTCAAATAATATATTTCTCGAAAATGCCAGCATTTTCTCGAGGGGATGCAGCCCGCTGCATGCATAATTGGGTCAAAGGGCGACCCAATTCCACACTGGCGGGCTGAGATGTGTATTTTCCCATGCGCATGTCCTGGGAAAATACGTGATTTCAATTTATTTTCCCGCCTGCGGGCGGGAAAACTCTGCCGAGGGCTTGTGTTCCTACAAAATCATCTGAACCGCTTATACAGATGTTGGCTTTTTGCCCGCCTATATGGAGGAGATTCCCCTGTCTGGAATCTCCTCCATCATTTTTCCATTCTCCGGTATAGGTCCCTCACCTCCTGTCCAAAATAGCCGTGGAGGTGTTATTATGAACCAGAAACCGAATTTATGGCAGCGAGCCGTGGAATTTGTCACGGGGAAAGGATTCTATCTTGCCGTGCTGGTGTGCGTGATGGTCATTGGCCTGTCCGCCTACTTCATGATTCAGAGCGTGCGCAGCAACCTGTCCAAAACGGCCGATCACCAGGCATCCAGCACCGCATCCATCACCGTCACTCCGGCCCCCAGGGCCACGGCCACGCCTCGCCCCACGCCGAAGCCCACGCCCACACCCGCTCCCACCCCTCAGCCTACCCCTGAGGCCACCGCCCAACCCACCAGCGCCTACTCCTGGCCCGTGAGCGGGACGGTGCTCTCCTCCTTCTCGGTGGAGGCCCTGTCCTACAACGAGACCATGGGGGACTGGCGGACCCACGACGGCATTGACATCGCCTCTTCCCTGGGCACCCGGGTCCAGGCCACCGCCAAGGGCGTGGTCAGCGCCGTATATGAAGACGATGTGATGGGCGTCACCGTGGTGGTGGACCACGGCAACGAGCTGTTCAGCGTCTACTCCAACCTGGAGGAAAATCCCCCGGTGGCGGTGGGAGACACCGTGGCCTCGGACACCGTGGTGGGCAAAGTGGGAGAGACCTCTGTGGCAGAGAGCGGCAAACAGCCCCACCTGCACTTTGCCATGTATCAGGGGGACGCCCCCATCAACCCCGAGGACTATTTGGGACAATAAACCGATAGGGATGCACGGTGAATCACGCGTGCATCCCTATTTTTTCTTAGCTCTCCATATGTCGGCCCAGAAAAGCCGCTGCAATCTGGGCGGTCTTCTGCTCCGTCTCCCCCACCGGAACGTCCCCGTGGAGCAGCAGCACGCTGCCCAGCACGTCCCCGTGGCTGATGATGGGGTACACCGCCTCCACCTGGTAGCGGCCGTCCCCCTCGGTGAGGGTGAGGCCCCCGCCGCTGCTGCGGTAGGGCTTTCGCTCCTCCATCACCTGGCCCAGCTCCGAGGACACGCCCCGCTCCACCAGCTCCTTCCGGGGCGCACCCCCGGCGGCGATGCAGCAGTCCCGGTCGGTGACCACCACCGGAACACTGGTAACCCGGTACATGGTCTCGCACAGCTCTCCGGCCAGCTCCGCCATGTCCTCCAGCTGGGAGTACTTGCGGAAGATGACGCTGCCCTCCCGATCGGTATAGATCTCCAGGGGGTCACCATCACTGACAACATTGGCATGGAACACCTTGTCCAGGTGCTTGTTAGACTCCTGAACGATGGTGACCGATGAGATATGCCCCATGCCCTCATTAAAATTTACGGCGCCCTCCAGGGTCCCTGAGCGGAGTATGGCGTCCACGTCCGATTGCAGCTGGATCTCCAAGTGGTCCTCATAGACCTTGATCTGCCGGATGATCAGCTCCAGGTCGTTGCGCTCCAAGGTGTCCTTGCTCAGAACGTCGTGAAAGACCTCCATGGCGGTGCGAGCGGCTCGGTTGACCTGGATGATGGTGTTGCGCTTATCAGACAGCATTTCAATCTGGTGGCTGATGCCCTCAATTCGCTTTTGCAGATCTGCCTCCAGTTCATCATAGGTTTGCTCCAGCAACTCCTCCTGTTCCGGGTGCTTCATCAAGTCCCGGATGCGCTGGCGTTTGGTGACCTTCAGCTCTTCCTGGAGATCCACCAGAACCTCGGCCAGGTGGTCGGCGCTCTGCTCCGTCTCCGCCACATCCTCCTGCTCCCGGGCCAAGTCCTCATTGAGTCGCTGGAGCATCTCAGAGGAGTGATCCATCACCTGTCGGACATAACTTTTCAGAAGCTCATCCAGCTTGTCCACCCGGATGTGGTGGGACGTACATCCCGACCGCCCCCGGCGGTGGTAGGTGCCACAGGTGTAGGCGTTTTTCAAATCCTTCCGGCTCATGGCAAACATGGGGCTGCCGCAGTCTCCGCACACCAGGAACCCGGAGTACACGTTGTCGTACTTTTTCACCCCCCGGTAGTTGGAGGTGGTACGCATTTCCCGCAGGGCCCGGGTGGTGGCGAAGGTGCGGTAGTCGATGATAGCCTGGTGGTGGTTCTCAATGACAATATGCTCCCCCTCATCCTGGCGCACATCCTTGCCGTTGATTTTCTTGCGGGTATACTTTCCCTGGCGCAGAGTGCCAATATAGAAGTCGTTATCCAGAATGCCCTGCACCGTCACCAGCGCCCAGTCACGCTTCACCGTCCGGCGATACTCCTCCCCGGCCGCCTCCTTCCGGGCCTGCTCCGCCATGCGAGGGGTGGGAATCCCTTGGTCGGTGAGGTAGTTGGCGATCTTCTTATACCCCCACCCCTCCTCGTTGTAGAGACGGAAGATGGTACGCACCACGTCTGCCTCGGTGGGAACCACCTCAAAGGCCTGCTGTTTGTTGACAATGTAGCCATAAGGAGCGGCACAGATCCATTTCCCGTCCGCCTGCCGCCGTTTGATGACGTTCTTCACCTTTTTGCTGGTGTCGGTGACGGGCATTTCGTTGATAAGGAATTGGAACTGGATTTTCAGCCAGTCGTCGTCGTTGGGAAAGTCGATGCCGTCTCCGATGGAGATGATCCGTGCCCCGGCATCCCGCAAGTCCTCCAGCTCCACCAGTCCCCGACTGTTGCGGCGGGAGAAGCGGGAGAAGTCCTTGACCACCAGAATGTCGTATTTGTGGCTCACCAGTCCCTTACGCATGGCCTGGTAGCCCTCCCGCTGCTCGAAGGTGTAGCCGGAGCGGTCCCGGTCCTCGTAGAAGGTGAGGGTGCTGCCCGGAAATTTCTGTTTTACAAAGTCCTGGATGATGGCCTTCTGGTTTTCGATGGACACGTTGTCCCGGTCCAGTTCCTCATCCACCGAGATACGGCAGTAGCCGGCAATGTCATAGGTTTCGGTCATGTGATACCTCACATCCTTCCATCAGTAGAATCTTGAGAAATCCGTTGCTATGTATTTCTTGAATTGCTCTTTGCAATATTCCTTCTTTTCTCCAGTTTCCTTGTCTATGCGGTTGCCATTGAACCAGATACTCCGTTTTCCTGCATTCTTGCCAGTCTTATTGGTGACACACTCTTTGAGGAATTCCTCAGAAGATAAAATCCACATCGTATTGTCCAGCCGCTCCGAGAAGAACACAAAGTAGAAGTTTGGCCTGAACTCATGGGTAATGGCCGAGAATAGTGCTGCATCCCCGTCTGTTACACTGCTGGAACGAGCTTTGATCTGAACCTCGATGAAGGTACCGTCGCTCTTTTTGATGACACAGTCCACTCCGTGGTCGTCTACCAGTGGTACATAACAATCCAGCCCTTCCATCAGCATTTTACCAATCAAATAGTATTCCATTCGTTTGCCGAAGCCTGCCGAATGTCGAAAGGCGATTCCCATTTGCTTCACCTCTTCCTATCTTAACTTTATATTGCTTGAACTCGCTATCCTACCCCAATGATTGCATCCAGCTTGTAGTGAGCCAATGTGCGGCGAATCCTTCGTCCGCCCTCCTCCTGAACTGTTTCCATTTTGGAAACGGTTGCACCATTACCTTTTGCGTCAGCCAGAAGGTCTCACATCGGAATATCACACTGACAAACTACTTTTGTCGCCGTTGTCGTAGAGCAAGATTTCCCCCTGCTGCATGGGTTCATGGTTCATGGCGTCCTCCTTTCGACAATATAGATAATCGTATTTTCCTTCATTGTAGATAACATTGTATCTTGATTTTTGAGAAATTGCAAGGGGAAAATAACTGAAGCGGGGGAGGCAGTTCGCACTGCCTCCCCCATGTCTCACTGAGTCATCACCGGTTCCATTTGCATTTGTATTTCCTTTTGCCTCTGCACCTCTTTCTCCGCTGACCGCCGACGGTTGTAGAGCAGAAGATCTCGGGTCTGCTCGTACAGGTTCTCCTCTCCCGACAGGAACACTGCCACCAGATACTTTTGCGCCTTGTACTGCTGGTAGATGGGTTTTAAGGATTCCCGGAACTCCGGGTCATTCTTTTCCTCTCGGGTCAGCCACAGCTCTACTACTTTACTTTTTTCACGTACGTTCATTTGCAATGGGCTATCATCTCCTATCCAACATTTTCCTCTGTTTGCCTGAAAAATATTCACATGGATGGTTCCCATGTGGGTTTATCCTCATGATCATCCGCCTTGTGTCCCAAGGCGATTTTCTTTTCCTGTTGTCTGCGCCAGATTTTTCGGTCGGTGTGGGAAGGCGTGGTGGTGGCATCCCTTACGGGAGCAGCAGACTGAGTTTGCTCCAGCCTCCGCCCCAGGCCAACCAGAGAAGCACCAACCCCGCCAAAATCATCAACAGCGTAGCCCAGGTCGGCCCATCCAGATGAGGCAGGTGTGGTCTGGGCAGGCGAATGGAGGGCAGAGAAAAACGCCGCTCTTTCTTTTTCCCAGCCTGTCGCAGCATCCTCCGCATTTGGGCCACATCCCCCGTCAGTGCCTCCATCTTCTCCTGGATGAGGTACCACCCCCTCCAGCTGGAAAGCTCCTGCAGAAGGGCTGTGTGGGCCGCTGTGCGCCGCTCCAGGTCTTCCAGCACATTTCTCTGTTCTATCTCCAGTCGATACAGGGCGCTGAGGATGGCCAGCATCTCCTCCCACTCCTCCTGAGTCGGATGGGACGGTTCTTTGGTCGGCGGCAGGGCGTTGCGTTGTTTCAACTCCTCCAGCGACAAGCGCTGCTCGGATTGCGAATTCATGTTCCATAACCTCCTTGGTGTACTTTTCTTCGTGGAGCCGGTCATCCCGGCACTTCAGACCCTGGGGCGTGGTGTAGGTAATGCTCTTCCGGCCATCCGTCCAACGCACCTGGTAGCCTTCGCTTTTCATCAGGGAGATGAACTCTTCCCGAGTGGCAGCATACCGCATACATTCATCAATGGTGTTCACAAGGCGAAATTTCCAACTGTCCCCCTTTGCTGCCGAACGATATTCCCGGCTGCTCATGCCCTTGCTCCTCTGCTCCTGCTGTCTGGGCAACACAGAAAGGCCATGTTCCTCACAGAGTGCATCGGACAGAGTGCGAAGATATTTCAATGTATTGGGCCCCTGGCGAAGCATCTTCCCCGACTGGTAACACACCGCATTGACAACGAAATGGGAATGGATGTGCTGGGCATCGGTGTGGGTGGCAATGAGCACCTCGCTGTCCGGCCAAGCCTGTCGAGCAAAATTTTGGGCCAACTGGTGCGCCTCTTTCCCAGTGACCGATTCCTGGGGATGGAAAGACTGGACGTAGTGGTAGAACCAGACCGGACTATCTTTGTGGTGCATATGTCGAGTGGCCATAAACTCTTGAGCCGCCAGCTGGGGCGTACAGTTTTGACCACTGACCAACCAGCCACCGTCCTCCTCTCTGGTTTTCTGTGCCTGAGACACATATCCCGCCACGCCATGCAGCGCCCCAGCGGACTGCTTTTGATACTTGATAAATGTGACCGTAGCCATCAGCGCTTCTCCTGTCCCGACAGCTCTTGCAGTTTCCAGTAGATTTGACTGAGGGCTTCCCAGGTGTCCACCAGATGTACTTCCTTGATTCGCCCCATGTTGGCCAGCACGGCCAGCTGGTTGATGCTGCGGCCAATGCCTTTGAGTTCATGAGTGATCTCTTTCAGGCCATCCACCACCACGACCTTGTGCCGCAGGGCCGCCCCACGCACATAGGCCCCCACAGACATTTGGGCCAATTCCGCCTTTGCCGCAATGCTGTCGTACTGTTCCTGTGTCAGTCTAAGCGTAATCCGTCGTTCTTTTTTCTCTTTCATTTAGACCTCCAGTTCAAAAGTGGGTGTGGGCTTCTGCCCACAATGCGCCGGTTTTCCGGCGCTGCCAAGTCCGACAAAGTCGGACGAAGGCTCTGCTTGCCCTCTCGTCGGAAGCGACTGCGCATCCATCGCTTCCGACAGAGGTCGAAAGCTCCCTCGCTCCGTGCTTCCTCCTCTCCCCAGCAAAACCGCTGCGCTGGGTTTTGCCGGGGACCCCATTTTGCGGTCTGATTCCCCGTCCCCGGCCCTCGTCTCACCATCGTTCACTGACAGCGTAACGGCAGCAGGGTCGATAGGGTCGATGTCCGAGACACCCTCTGCATCGGCACTTTCGGCACGATGCAGCTCCACAATCCGTTTCCCGTTGCTGCGGCGAACCACCGCC
Organism: Pseudoflavonifractor sp. An176; assembly: GCF_002160435.1. NCBI lineage: Bacteria > Bacillati > Bacillota > Clostridia > Eubacteriales > Oscillospiraceae > Pseudoflavonifractor > Pseudoflavonifractor sp. An176. The sequence goes on from NZ_NFKO01000005.1 coordinate 126,847, forward strand.
GTAATCCCCCTTTCCCCTAGAGCGTCAAGGCTTTGCAGGATCATCCGGGACACCTTTTTCGGTGTGATCCCTGCTGCCCCCTCAGGGTCAATCTGTTTGGAGAGCTCCGTGGGAGTGCCGATAAATGTTTTCTGTCTCCCCATCAGTTCAGAGAGAAGACACACGATCCGTCCCTCTCCCAGTGAGAGCTGTTCCCGGCTGTCCAAAACCAGTTCCCACACGTTTTCTCCATTCCGTTGCAGCTCAAGTTCCCGGTATTCAATGTCTCGCCCGATGCAGGTGAGCTTTGCTCTGGCAGTGCCCCGCCGCTCCTCCACCAGCGTGAAGCTGGAGTCCACGGCTCCGCTGATGGCTGTGGTGCCAGAGATTCGGCAGAACACATCCGCCGCCTTTTCTTTGCGCAGATGGTGAATCAGCAGAATGGCAATGCCGTGCCGATCTGCCATTCGTTTCAATACCGACAGGTCCCGGTAGTCGTTGGCGTAGGTGGCATCGTGGACTGGGCGAATCATTTGCAGGGTGTCCACAATCACCAGCACCGTGTCGGGATACTGAGCCAAGAAGTGTTCCACTTGCTCCTCCAGCCCCTGCCCGATGGGGGCGCATTCCGTACAGAAGTGGACACTGTCCGGTGCGTCCTCAGTGATCTCAAAGAGGCGATTCTGGATGCGGAGGACGGAGTCTTCCAGGCAGAGATACAGGGTGGTGCCCTGCTTGCTAGCCATGTTCCAGACCAGTTCTCCTTTGGCCACCGTCACCGCCAACCACAGGGCCAACCAGGACTTGCCCACCTTGGGAGAGCCTGCCAGGATGTGCAGCCCCTGGGACAGCAGCGTGTCCACCACAAAGTTGGGCGGACGCAGGGGCTGGCTCATCAGTGCAGCTCCGTCCACGGTGCGTAGTTTTGGAATTGGTTCATTCATAGTCAACACCTCCGAACATAAAATGAGCGCCCACTTGACGTGAGCGCTTTGATGAAAGGGATTGTCCTTTCACTTGATTATTCTGGTTGTTTTGATAAAATGAGAGTATCGCAAGACACCACAAAAAAGGATATAGGACAGTGGGGTGAGACTATGCCAATGGGAATCCAGCAGACCAACAATCTCTTACACCTGACCCTGGATATCTGGCAGGATCAAGTCTTTTTCAACGAGATCGCTTATCCAGCCGGACACTTTGCCGCCGACCTGTTAAACGTCAGCCCAGAGATGTTGCAGGAATTACTCACTCTGGGCGGCACCATCAGCCACCAGGTGGAAGCGCTGGCCTTTGCGGAGCCTTCTCGGTTTGTCCATCTGTTGCAGGAAACTCGTCCCACCCTGGAACCACTCCTGGACATCCTGTGGCGTTGTCCACCCTACTGCTTCCTGGACAAGGCGCAGGAGCTTCATGCCGTAGACGTGTTGTTTTCGCCAGCCTCTCACAACGATTTGCTGCACCCGGCCTCCCCTGTCCGGCAATTCTTCTTCCGCTACCTCACTGCCGCATTCAGCATCCCCCTGGGCATCTACCACTTTTCTGTGGCAGGTCTATATTTCGAGGTCGAGTACCTGCGCAGGCTCAAGAAACGCAACGAGACCTTCTTTGCCACCGCCGCCCGCGACTGTTTCAACAGTGAGGACTTCTGGGCCATGATGCATAAGCTCTCCTATGCAGAAATCGAGCCCTTCACCATCTCCCCCACTATATCCTCCACTTATACCTTTGCCCGCAATCCCAAACACGAAACAGACACGGTGTTTGTCCAGCGGATAGAATTCCCCACCCTCATTCACTTTTACATCTTCGATCTTTTGAACGGGTTACACCACGGCCATGCCCCCAGCCAGTGCCAGAACTGTGGGCATTATTTTCTCACCACCAACGCCCACGTTCCCAAGTACTGCGACGGCATAGCTCCCCAGGACAGCCGCATGACCTGCAGGCAGTACGGAGCTATGATGCACCAGAAGGAGCAAAACAAACACCACCCCATTTACAGTCTGTTCAATACCCGCACCGGCACCATCCGCAAACATCACCAGCGGCGCAAAATTTCGGACGAACTGCGGCAAGAGGCACTCCATTTGGCAGCAGTCTGCCGGGACAAGGCCCTTATGGACAACGACTACGCCGCCCACGGGTACGCACAGAACATGGAGTTGGAGGCACTCTATGCCCAGGCCCAACGCCGTTTGGAACGAGGGAAACAGTCATGAAGATGTACGATTGTTCCACCCCATCTTGCAGCAACGAAGAGCTTGCCCGCCTAATCCAAGAGGGCGACCCTCAGGCGGCTTCTCAATTACTCTCCCAGAACGAGGGATACCTCACGAAACTGGCCACCACGTATGCCAAGCAGCTTTCCCAACCCTCCCTGATGGAGGATTTGAAACAGGAGGGTGCGCTGGCTCTTCTGGAGGCGGCACAGCGGTTTGACCCGTCCAGGGGGACCAAACTTCTGACCTATGCTACCTCTGCCATAGAGACCGCCATGCAGGACTTTGCCGCACAAAGCTCCTGCCCCCTGTCTTTCCCAGCAGAGCGTTATCAGCAATTGCGCCAGGTGGCTTTTCTCTGTGCTGCCCATGAACAGGAAACCGAAGACGAGCTTCTCGCTGCAATCCAGAAAAAGCTATCGGTCTCTGCCCTGGTGGCCAAACGGATGCTGGAGGAATACCGCACCTTTTTCCACACGGAATCCTTGGGCGACCGTGTCTTTGATGTAAGCTATGGCGGTGATCCCGCCAAGGCCTATGACCGATTTATGCGCCGGACGCTACTTCTCCAGCGCATGGAGGAAGTACTGAATCCCCGGGAGTTAAATCTGGTGCGCAACTATCTGGGCCTGGATCAGGCGGACGGACGGGGCATGACCTTTCAGGAGTTGGCCATTCGCTTGAACTACAACGGCCCCAGCGGTGCAGAGAAGGCCTATAAAAGTGCCATCCGCAAATTAAAACAGCAGCTCAATGGCGGTGCCTATGGGCAGTGGATTGCTATGCAGAAAGTCATTCGGAAGGCAGTGCGGGAAGTTTGTGTTAACCCCAGATAGACCGATAGGAGGCAAAGGTTGAAACATTGTAATGTAAGTACCATTTCGAAAAAGGGCGTAAAAACCCAAGCCCCCTAAAAGCGGGCAAAAACTGAACTTATGCTTAAAATCTAAACAGTAAGT